>NZ_VOQS01000003.1:3000000-3220671 GCF_007995085.1 Paraburkholderia azotifigens | reverse complement strand
GGGCGCTGGCACGCGCGCGTGCGGCTGCTGAAGTTCGCGCAGACGCGTCATAACGAATCGCTGGCGCAGTTCGTGGCCGCGGAATTCATCGGCTCGGGCGCCTACGACCGGCATCTGCACCGCTTGCGCGAGAAGCTGCGCGTGCAGCGCGAGGCGAGTGCGGACGCCATCGGCCGTTATTTCCCACTGGCACACGGCTGAATCTGCCGCCGGCGGGTTGCTGCTGTGGGTCGCGCTGCCGGACGGCAAATCGTCGGATGCGCTGTTCGAAGCAGCCTTGCCGCACGCATCCGCATTGCGCCGGGCTCGATCTTCTCGAATTCGGAGCGGTTTCGCTCGTTCATCCGCCTCAGCTGCCCCGCGCCGTTCGATGAGCGGATGGACGCCGCGTTTCGTCAACTCGGCCGTCTGGCTGCCGACCTCGGCTGAACATGACGCGCCTCGCATGAGCGGGGCGCGTCGCTTCATCCGTCACCGCGTTGTCACGATGCGCGTCTACTTTCGAAACGAATCCCATACAAAACTTTCAGCGAGCGGTCTCGCATCGGATCAGAGCCAGGCTCCAACCGCGCCGCTCCGTCCGGCAAAAGGAGGTGAATCATGAAACTCGCATGGCTCGCGGGCAGGCCTGATCGGGCGCGCTGTCGTTTTCCTCGCGCACGCAGCCGACGTCACGGGCGCAGGCAGCACTTCGCCGCGCCGGATCTACACGAAATGGGCCGATGCCTATCAGAAGACGGGCGGCGGCCGCATCAATTACCAGGGCATCGGCTCGTCGGGCGGCATCAAGCAGGTGCTGGCGAAGACCGTCGACTTCGCCGGTTCCGACGCGCCGCTGAAAGACGACGAACTCGCGAAAGACGGCCTGTTCCAGTTTCCGACCGTGGTCGGCGGCGTGGTGCCCGTGGTCAATCTGCCCGGCATGAAGCCAGGGTCGCTGGTGCTGTCGGGCCCCGTGCTCGGCGATATCTACCTGGGCAAGATCAAGAAGTGGAACGACCCGGCCATCGCCGCGCTCAATTCGGGCACGAAGCTGCCCGACACCGACATCGCCGTCGTGCGCCGCGCCGACGGCTCCGGCACGAGCTTCATCTGGACGCACTATCTCGCGCAGGTGAACCCAGACTGGAAGAGCAAGGTGGGCGAAGGCACGACCGTCAACTGGCCGACGGGCACGGGCGGCAAGGGCAATGACGGCGTCGCGGCGTTCGTGCAGCGGCTGCCGGGCGCGATCGGTTATGTGGAGTGGGCGTACGCGAAGCAGAACAAGATGACCTACACGTCGCTGAAGAACTCGGCGGGCGCCGTCGTCGAGCCGAAGACGGAGAGCTTCAAGGCGGCAGCAGCGGGCGCCGAATGGTCGAAGTCGTTCTATCAGATCCTCACCGACGAGCCGGGCAAGGATGCGTGGCCCGTCGTCGGCGCGACATTCGTGCTGGTGCATTCGGCGCAGGACAAGCCGGACCGCGCCAAGGAAACCCTCAAGTTTTTCGACTGGGCGTTCAGGAACGGCAACCAGACGGCGCAGGAACTCGACTACATCACGCTGCCGGATGCCGTCGTGTCGGAGATTCGCACGCAATGGAAGGCGAAGGTCAAGGACGCATCGGGCAAGCCGATCGCCGATTGATCGGATCAAACGATACAAAAACGGGCCGGCGCGCAATCACGCCGGCCGTCATTGAACAGTAACGGGGCATCGCGATAATGCGAATCCTGGCCTGAGAGCAATCGGAACGGGCGTGAAGCGCGGCGTCGGCTAGCTGCGGCGAAGCGCTACCGCCAGCCATTCCGTTTGAAGCCAGAGACGTACCAATGACCATTCCCATGCTGACCACACACCGAGGCTATCGCCTGCAAGCCAGCGCTGCTGTTGGCGACGACGGTATGCACGCAGCCGACCTGACCATCGAAAAGCCGGGTCTGCCGCCTCGCATCTTCAATGCACTCGACTTCTTCTACGACGGCGAACAGGCGCTCAAGTACGCGACTGCCTGGGGCCGCATCTGGGTCGACATGAAGGGCTGACCCGCGGCGTGGCCCGGAGCACCTCGCGCCCGACGCGGCTCGCCGAAGAAGCGTCGGCCGCCGCGCAGTCGATGGCGGAACAGGCGCGCGCGCTGCGCGAAGCCGTCGCCGTGTTCACGACGCCCGACGCAGACGCTTGGCACGCGCGATAAATTCATACGATTAGCAGCGCGAAGCACCCCAAAATTGCCGAGTGTATGCCTGCGCACACTGTCAATTTTGCGACGCTCGACCCATGCGTTTATGCCCTATAAGATGGCGCGTGACGCAACACGTCTATTTGCTGGCCGATTTTGCATCGGGCCGGCGGTCCGATTCGTATGACGAACGAGGTGCAGGCCCTACCTGCACGATGGACGCCTCGCCGCCGTCGCGTACCGCGCCGCCACGCGCCTGATTCCTTCGAACACAGACGGCTTGCCGGGAAGGGCTGCCCGGCGCATGAGAGGGACGTGGCATGTTGAACAAGTTGATCGACATCGCGAGACACATTCGACGCAGCGAGCGCTTCAAACATTCGATCAGCACACCGGGCCGCATCACGCTGCACGCGCAGCAACGTCTGAATCGCGGCTACTTCGCGATCGAGATTCGCGCGCATTCGGGTTTCTTCTCGGTCATGCAGATGGTGCTGTTCATCCTGATGTACTGCGACGAGAAATGCCTCACGCCGCTCATCTCCGCACGCGGCGGCATTTACGGCGATTCCGAAGGCCAGGTCGACTGGTTCGGTGAATACTTCGATACCGTCGGTGTGCCGGCGTCGCCGGCATCGAACCGGCGGCTTCGGACGTCGGTCGTGCACGATCTGGGCGGACTCGGATTTCGCCGCCGCTACGAACCGAAGCTCGAACTGCGCCACGCGAGCGCACTGTTCCGCGCGCATTATCAGCCGACCGCGCCCATGCGCGCGGAAGTCGAGACGATTCGCAGGCGCCTCGGCATCGGCGCGGCGACGCTCGGCGTGCATTTTCGCGGCACCGACAAGAAGCTCGAAGCGCACACCATCGGTTGGGAAGACTTCTGCCGGCTGATCGAGCGCACGCTCGCCGAAGAACGGCAACTGACGAACATCTTCGTGTCGAGCGACGAACAGGCCTTCCTCGACTACTTCGTCAAGCGGGACTTCCCGGTGCCCGTCAGCGTCGCGCCCGCCAGGCTGCTCGCGACGGGCGGCACACCCGTGCATTTCAGCGGACATCCGGGGCTCGCGATCGGCCGCGAGGCGCTCGTTGCGAGTTTGCTGCTGGCGAGCTGCGGATATCTGCTGAAGACGCCGTCGTACCTGTCGGCATGGTCGAAAATCTTCAATCCTTCGCTGCCCGTCAAACTGGCCGTGCCGCCGCGCGAAGGCGCGTTCTGGTTTCCGGACAGCCAGATCTGGACCGAGCAGCAACTGCGTCGTCACGATGCAGTCGAACCGGGCGTGCGGGTGCCCGACCAGAAAACCGCCTGAACTTCGCGGCGCACGCCGCTCGCTGAACCGCACGGCCGGGCGCGTTATGCGGCCTGGCCCACAACGGCGCTTAAAAGCTGGCCTTTGGCTGCGTACGCAACCGGCCGGCGCGCTCGCGCTCGCGTAGAATCATCACAAAATACCAGCACGGCAATCGGGGAAGGGCGTGAAGATTCACAGTCATTACGACAATCTGAAGGTCTCGCGGGATGCTCCTCAAGAGGTGATCCGCGCGGCCTACAAGACCTTGAGTCAGAAATATCATCCTGACCGGCGGATCGACGATCCCGATGCCGAGCGGGTGATGAAGATCATCAACGCGTCCTATGCGGTGCTAAGCGATCCCGTGCAGCGCAAGGAGCACGACGAGTGGCTCGCGCGCAAGGAACGTGAAGCGGCGGCAGCGGCTGCACCGCCTCCGCCGCTGCGTTCCGCAGCGTCGTCACAGCCAAAGAGTCAGCAAAAAGGTCAGCAAAAGGGTCAGCAAACTGCGCGGCAGACCAGCTGGCAGGCGGCCGCGCAGACGAAGCGCGAGTCCGCGCCGCGCCCGCAGCCCCGTTCGAGCGCGTGGACCTCGCAGGCGCGCGTCGATCCGCGTGCCGCGCAGACCAGGCCGCGCGCGGCAGCGGGCTTTTCACTGCGCAGGATTTCGCTGCGCAGCTGGATCGCGATCGGCGTCTGCGCATTCTTCGGTTATGTCGCGATTTCGGAGTCGATGACGCCGTGGCCGTTCACGCGCAACACGTCCACGTCGTATGGATCGCCGTATGGCTCGCCCTATGCCCGCGATCACGCGGATGCTGACGGCAAGCGGCGCGCGCTGGCGGCGATGTCGTCGGCACAGGCGGCGACCTCACCGTGGACCAACGACGTCTCCGTCGCCAGCAGCGATGCTTCGTCTGCCCGGCCGACCTTCGCAAGGCCGGCGCTCGGGCCGAACGGACTGCCCTGGCCGTCGACGGCGTCGTATCTCGACGGCATGCCTGTCGGCGCGGACGGCGGCCATTCGTCCGTCACGATCGACAATACGTCGAACCGTTTCGACGTGTTCGCGAAGCTCGTCTTCAACGCGTCGGTGTTCGACCAGCCGGTGCGGCACTTCTTCATTCCGGCGGGCAAGAGCTTCACGCTGGCGGGCGTGGCGCCGGGCAGCTACGACGTCCGCTATCAGAACCTCGACGACGGCGGCCTGTACAAGTCACAGAATTTCGCCGTTACCGAACAGGACAGCGGCAACGGCGTCGACGCGACGAACGTCAGCATCACGCTGTACGCGGTGCCGGGCGCCGTGCAGCCGACGACGATCGGCCGCGGCGACTTCTAGTCACGCCCGTCATCGGCGGCCGCACCGCGTTTCACTGCAGTGTTTCGCCGCCTCGCACCACCACGCTCTGCTTGCCGTCGATGCTGACGGGCACGTCGCCGTGCACCGTCGCGCGCCGCACGACGCGATGCGCGTCGCCGTAGTCGTTGATCGCGTAATGCTGGGTCGCGCGGTTGTCCCAGATCGCCACGTCGCCTTGCGTCCAGTTCCAGCGCACCGTGTTTTCGAGCCGCGTGACGTGGTCATGGAAGACCTGCAGCAGATGCGCCGATTCGCTCGCCGGGAGACCCTTCAGACGCTGCACGAAATGACCGAGCACGAGCGAGCGCTCGCCCGTTTCGGGATGCACGCGCACGACGGGATGCTCCGTTTCGTAGACCGTCGACGTGAACACTTCGCGATAGCGCTTCAGCTGCTCGCCGTCGGCATTCGCGTGCGACGACGCGTAGTCGTACGCATTCGTGTGCAGCGCCCACAGCGTGTCGGCCAGCCGGCGCAGGGGCTCGGGCAGATGCTCGTACGCGGCAGCCGTGTTGGCCCACACCGTGTCGCCGCCATAGGGCGGAATCACGACCGCGCGCAGGATCGAAATCTTCGGATACGCGTCGACGAAGGTGACGTCCGTATGCCACGAGTTCGCCCGCGCGCCGTGCTGCGAGTCGAGTTCGAGCAGATGCCGGCTGCCGTCGACGGACGGCACGGTCGGATGTGCGACAGTCTCGCCGAAGCGCCGCGCAAAGGCTTCCTGGCCGGCGTCGTCGAGATGCTGCTGGCCGCGGAAGAACAGCACCTTGTGCCTGAGGAGCGCGGCGTGGATGGCATCGAAGGTCTGTGCATCGATCGCGCCGGACAGCTTGATGCCCCGGATCTCGGCGCCGATGCGCCCGGCTACGCGGCGCACGTCGAGCGTTTCGGGCGCCGCATGCGCGGCGATGGCGCCCGCGTTCGACGAGGCAAGGGCCGTTTGCGTATTCGACATCTGACGTCTCCATGTATAGGGGAGCGTTCATTCAAGCAGCCCGCCCGCACAAAGGGAACTGACGATTCATGCGAACGTGTCCACGCAGACTGCGCTATCGATAGTGCGATTCGTGCTATGGACGATGCATGGCGGGCCTGACGGGCGCGCGCATGCGACAGCGCTTTCCCGTCCCGGCAATCGAGCCTTCGACGGGAAAGCGCATGGTTTGAAAAGCGCGCCGACGCATTACTGTGGCGCCATCTCCGCGAGCTTGAGACGCTCGCGCGTACGCGGGCTTTCGTAGATGGTGCGCGCTCCCGGCATGTACCACGCCGAGTGCAGCATCCGGATGAACATCGCTTCGGCGTCGGCGATGTGGCCGTCGGCCTGCGCGCCTTCCTCGCACAGCGCGATGATCTCGCGGCGCAGACGCCAGTCCTTGATGTCCTGCGCGAGACCAAAGATCACGGCAGGGTCGAGGCGGCACGTGTCGCCCCAGTTCAGATAGGCGGTTGTCGTCAGGTCTTCGCACATCTGCTGCATGACCGCGAGGAATTGCGCGCGGCTGATGTTCAGACGCTCTTCCATGCCGTAACGGTCCAGCGCTTCCAGTTCGTCGATACCCACGTGTCCGTCCGACAGCAGGCAGGCGGCCACGAGGCGGGCTGCCGCCTCGGGACTGTCGCTTCGATAGTGACGCATTGCAGATCTCCTTTCCTTTGCTTCGATTCGATCGATGACGTTCGACGGCGTGTGTTATGCAATCCAGTCGCGCGGCATGACGCTCGAGTGCACGTGGAACGGATAGTCGGCGTCGTCGGTCATGCGCATGCGGCGTTCGAGCTCGGCAAGATCCGGCGACGACGCGAGCCAGGCTTCGCGTTCGCTTTCGCGTGAGTGGGTGAGCAGCGTGCCGAAACGGCGTGCGATTTCGCTAAACATGGTGTTCTCCTTCAGTAGTGCCATGAGAGATGAGCTCGCCGGTCAACCGTGTTTGCGGGTCGGCGCGGCGGCGTGCTTGCGATGCGCGGGCTGGGTTTCAAGTGCCTTGAGTCGCCTGAGATCGGGACGCTGCATCGACGGAATGCATCGTAGGCGGGCTGAATTAGCGGGAAATGAGAGCGATGCGAGGCGCTGTTCTTCGTGCGATGACCCGCTGTATCAAGACGTGATGCAACGCGTGGGACGCGCTAATTCTTCGCTCACTCTCGACGCACAGAATGCGAATCAACCGATGCGTCAATGACACGGCATCGGATGTCAAGGAGAACAACATGAAAGGGATTCGCCACGTTGCCGTCGCCGCTGTGCCCGGCTTAGGGCTCGTGAGCGCCGCGCAGGCGCATGTGTTCGTCGGCGTCGGCATCGCGCCGGTCGTCGCACCCGTGGTGCCCGTGGTTCCGATGGCGCCTGTCGTGCCCGTGTATGCGCCACCGCCGCCTGTGGTGTACGCGCCGCCTCCGCCCGTCTATGCGCCACCCGTCGTGGTCGGCTACTGGGGCCGTCCGCATTGGGGCTATCGCGGCTACTACGGCTATTGGCGCTGAGCGGCACGACATGCGCCACGCCCTGGATTCACCACGAACATCGTCGACAGGAGCACACATCATGCACTCGAAACACATCGCTACGATCGCCGCCGCAGCCTGCGTGCTGTCTTTCGTTTGCGGATGCGCGGTCGCTCACGAGGGTTATTTCCTGAGCCGCCATCCCATCATCGCCGCGGCCGATTTCGACTCGCAGCAGGCAATCGAACAGATGCGTGCCGCGCAGCGCGCCAACAGCGACGACATGGGCGGCCATGCGGGACGCGCGATCCAGTTGCTGCAGGACGCGCGCCAGGAAATGCAGGCCGCTGCCGGAGCAGCGCATTGATGTACAGCAGGAGCGCGCCGAAACGGCCGCTAATTCATGGCTAATTGTCGGGCTCTACGATGTGCTTCATCGCAAGGCTCACCTGATGAACTTCTGGAGGGAAACATCATGAAAACGCTGATTCAAACCGCTGCCGTCGCTATGGCACTCGCATTGCCCGTCGCTGCGTTCGCGCAATCGAATGCACCCGTCACGCGTGCCGATGTGCAGGCGCAACTCGAGCAACTTGAAAGCGCGGGCTACAACCCGGCGGCCGACAAGGTGCATTATCCGGCGGGCATCGAAGCCGCCCAGGCGCGCATCGATGCGCAGCACACGGACGGATACGGCGGCGTCGCGGACGGCTCGTCGCAAGCGGGCGCGGGTTTTCATCCGCAATACGACGTCGGGATGAAGTCGATCTATGTCGGACATTGAGGGCTTGCGGAACACCTCGATCCGCACGATGAAAACCGCGGGCGCGCAGAGCAATCTGCGCGTCCGCATCATTGATTCCGCAACCAGGAGCGCGCGCCGTGCGGTGTAGAATCGGCTCGCCGAAAGGCTCGCCAAAAGGCTCGCCCAAGGGCGCGGCAAAAGGCTCGCCCGACGCCTTGCCAGAAGGCTTGTCTGAAGGCGCGCAGGCCACGCACAACCCTCACCGGACGGCACACATCGCGACCATGTCCATGCCCAAGATCCGTTCGCTCAGAAATCAACTCGTGCTCGCCCTGTGTGTGCTGGTGAGCGTCGTCGGCGTGGTGCAGGGCGTCAGCTCGTGGCAACTGGCCAAGGCGGGCATGAGCGCACTGCTCGATCTGCGTCTCGAACAGGCGGCGTCGAGGCTCTACAAGAGCGGCCTTGCCGAGTCGCTGCCCGCGATTCCCGCGCGCGGCTCGCAGCCGGAGCGCGATATCTACGTCACGGTCTGGAAGGAGGGCATCGAGACGCCGTACCGCTCGACGGATCCGTCGCTCGCATTGCCGCGCGATGCCGAGCCGGGCTTCACGACGGCGATGGTGGCGGGCGAAAGCTGGCGCATCTACACGCTGCGCGAGACGTCGACGACGATCCAGGTCGCACAGCGCTCGCGTGTGCGCCATGAACTCGCGCAGGAGCGTTCGCTGAATACGCTATGGCCGATGATCGTGCTGGTGCCGCTCGTGTGGATTGCCGTGCTGCTCGTCGTGCGGCGCGCGTTGCGCCGCCTGACGCGCCTCGGCGCGCAGGTGAAGTCGATCGACATGACGCATTTCGAGCGGCTGTCCACCTCAGGCGTGCCGACGGAGATCCGCCCGTTCATCACATCGATCAACACGATGATCGAGCGTCTCGAACAGTCGATCGAGAGCGAACGCAAGTTCATTTCGGATGCCGCGCACGAATTGCGCACGCCGCTCACCGCGCTGCAGTTGCAGGCGGACAATCTGCAGCCGCATATCGCGCCGGGCAATCAGGAGCGTTTTCGCGAACTGCAGAGCGGCATCCGGCGCAGCGGCCGGATGATCGCGCAGTTGCTGAAGCTGGCGCGCGCCGATGCGGCGCTGAAGGCGGACACATTGACGCGCGTCGACGTCTCCGCCGTGGTCGTCGATGCCGTCGCGGAAGTGTTGCCTATCGCGATGCAGCGCGGCATCGACATCGGCGCCGACGAAATGACAAGCGCCCATGTGCGCGCGAACGAAGCCGATATCGGCATTGCGCTGCGCAACCTCGTGAGCAACGCGATCCGCTATACGCCCGACGGCGGCAAGGTCGATCTGAGCGTGCAACTGCGCGACGGCATGGCGTGGATCGAAGTCGTCGATACGGGGCCGGGCATCGACGAGGCGCAACTGCCGCGCGTGTTCGACCGCTTTTTCCGCGCGAATACGCAGATCGAAGGGAGCGGGCTGGGTCTGTCGATCGTGCAGGCGATCGTGAACAAGTACGGCGGCGCGGCGAATCTGCGCAATCGCACGGATGGACAGTCGGGCATCGTCGCCTCGATCGGTTTCCCGGCCGTACCCTAAACAACGGGAGCGGCCCAAAACGCTCATTCTTCGCTAAGTCTGCGCCCGTAGCATGAGAACCGTTGGAGCAGGCCCCTCTGGTTCTGGCACGGCAATGGGTGCAGGCCAGAATCTTTCCGCCGGCTGCGCAAGCGGCCGGCTTTTTTTCGTCTTCTTGCCGCGCGTCGTGAGCTTCGCCCACTCGGTTATCATGCGATCTGGCTGGTGCGCGAGGAAACGAGATCATGCGAGTGCTACTGGTTGAAGACGATCTGCAGATTGGCCAAAGTCTGATGCGCGCGCTGCAGGACGCGGACTACAGCGTCGACTGGGTGCGCGACGGCAACGCAGGCAGCGCGGCCATCGCGGCCGCCGAATACACCGTCGTGCTGCTCGATCTCGGCTTGCCCGGCATGGGCGGCATCGAATTGCTGAAGACGGCGCGCGGCGCGGGCAATACGGTGCCCGTGCTGATCCTCACGGCACGCGACGATCTCGACGCGCGCGTGCAAGGCCTCGACGTCGGCGCCGACGACTACGTGCTCAAACCCTTCGACGTACCCGAACTGATGGCGCGCATGCGCGCCGTGCTGCGCCGCAAGGCGGGCTATGCGTCGTCGCGCCTCGGCGACGATGCCCTGAACCTCGATCTCGACAAGCGCACGCTGTGTTGCAACGGCGTGTCCTCGGTGCTGTCGGCGCGCGAATTCGCGCTGATGCTCGCGTTTCTCGAACGGCCGGGCACGATCCTGTCGCGAGACCAGCTCGAAGACAAGCTGTACGGCTGGGGCAAGGAAGTCGAGAGCAACGCCGTCGATGTGCTGATTCATTCCGTGCGCAAGAAATTCGGGCAATCGGTGATCCGCAATGTGCGCGGTCTCGGCTGGACGGTGATGCTCGGCGACACGCCCAAGACCTGACGGCGTGCTCCATCGTCGCGCTCATTGTCTGCTCACTCTTCATCGACACAATCTTCTCGTCCGCACAGCAATCACGCTGTCTGCGTCAGCGACAGCGAGCCGATCTGCGAGGACGTCCGCGCGCTGGCGGCGCGTCTCGATCGCGCGCGGGTGGCGGTGCAGCTCGCGCAGTGGCATGCGATGCCGCACGCGCTGCCGTGCGTCGCGCCGTTTCTGCCCGAAGCGAATCAGGCGCTGCGGCAGGCGGCGATGTTCGTGCGGCGCTGCTACGCGACACGCAAGCGCAATACGGCGGCTATCGCCACTGCATGACGCCGCGCTGTCGAAGCACACAAAAAAGCGGACGGCGCGAGCCGTCTGCATGAAAAGCCGCTACCGGTACCGGACGGCCTCCCGAAAGGTGTCATGCGCGCGCGGGTTCGGCGCTTGCATGAACGCTGTCGTCGATAGGGAAATGCAGCAGCGCGGCGCACAGTCCGGCGAGCGCCGTCGCGGCCCAGATCGGCGTGTACGAGCCCGTCGCGTCGAACACATAGCCGCCGAGCCATGCGCCGAGAAACGAGCCGAGCTGATGGCTGAGAAACACCACGCCGAACAGCGTGCCCAGGTGCCGGGTGCCGAAAACCCTGGCGATCAGGCCGCTCGTGAGCGGCACGGTGCCGAGCCACGTCAGGCCCATCACGGCCGCGAACAGCACGACGGATACCGTCGACTTCGGCAGCAGGAAGAAGGCGGCAATCGTCGCGCCGCGGATCAGATACAGCCAGCCGAGCACATGCTGCTGACGATAGCGCCCGCCCAGCCAGCCGCACGCCCAACTGCCCGCCATGTTGAAGAGGCCGATCAGCGCAAGCGCGGTGGCGCCGAGTCCCATCGGCATGTGGCATAGCGACAGATAGCCGGGCAGATGCGTGGCAATGAACGCGAGCTGGAAGCCGCAGGTGAAAAAGCCGAGCGTCAGCAGCCGGTAGCCGCGATGCTGCGTTGCGTATGCCAGCGTTTCGCGCAGCGACGCGGCAGCGGGCGATGCGGCTCCGGATGCGGCCGCCCCCGGTGCGCTCGCGTCCCGGCGGCGATCGAGCAGAATGCCGAAGGGCGCGGCCGCGAGCATCAGAAATGCGAGCGCGAAGAGCGACGTCGAGACGCCCGACGTTTCGCGCACCAGTTGCGCGAACGGCACCATCAGCACTTGTCCGAGCGAGCCGCCCGCGCTCGCGATGCCCATCGCCATGCTGCGCTGGGCGGGCGTCGCGACGCGTCCCACGGCCGTCAGCACGACACCGAAGGTCGTGCAGCTTACGCCGATGCCGACCAGCAGCCCGAGCCCGGCAATCAGCGCGATGGCCGACGGCGCGCTCGCCGCGAGCGCGAGGCCTGCCGCGAACGTGGCCGCGCCGAACGCGACGACGGGCGCGGCGCCGTAGCGGTCGGCGGCCGCGCCCGCGAACGGCTGCGCGAAGCCCCACACCAGATTGTGCAGCGCGATGGCAAAGGCGATCAGCGTGACGGGCAGGCCACGGTCGTAGGAAAACGGCCCGATAAACAGGCCGAAGGTTTGGCGGATGCCCATTGCCGCGCTCAGGATCAGCGCGGCGGCGACGATCACATAGAGCGTCGGGTTCTTCAGGGGTGCTGCGTAAGCGGATCGGGTCGTCGACATGTTTCGTTTCCTCCTTGCCGCATCGTCGCAATAGCGAGGCGGCGGGACAAACGAAAAGATTTCGGCGACGGGTGAAGAAAATTCACTCGTGAGTGGGAGTGGCTTCGTGCTGAGCGGCGTCCTGAAACGCGAGCGCTTCGTGCAATAGCCAGCGTCTGAACGCCTGCAACTCGGGCCGCTCGTCCGTACCGTCCGCACTTTCCGCGCTGACCAGCCAGTACGACGTTTTTGCATCGACGCACAGCGTGCTCGCTTCGACGAGTGCGCCCGCATCGAGCTCGCGGTCCACCAGCGGCCGTCTGCCGATCGCGACGCCCATGCCCGTCGTCGCCGCTTCGAGGGCGAGCTGGATCGTGTCGAAGCGCAAGCCGCCCGTCGCGTCGATCTCGACGATGCCTGCGCCGTCGAGCCACGCCTGCCAGTCGTCGCTCGCGGTATCGACGTGAATAAGCGTCGCGCGGCGCAGGTCGACGCTGCCGTGCGCGTCGCGCAAGGTCTCGCGATACGCGGGACTGCACACGGGCACGAGCTGCTCGCCGAACAGCCGGTTCCAGTCGCTGCCGGGCACGGGGCCACGGCTCAGGCGGATGCCGAAATCGAAACCGTCGATGGGAAAGCCGACCTGGCGGCGCGAGGTATCGACGGACACATCGATGCTCGGCCACTGCGTGCGAAAGTCGTGCAGGCGCGGCACGAGCCAGCGCACGGCGAGCGTCGGCGCGCAGCTCACGGCGATCTTGCGATGCGTGCGGCCGTCGGGCAGCCGTTGCGTGCCGAGCAGGATCAGCGAGAACGCTTCGGCGATGTACGGGAAATACAGTTCGCCTGCGGGCGTCAGCGACAGCTTGCGCGGCTCGCGGGTGAACAGCGCAACGCCCAGCGTCTCTTCGAGCGCGACGATGCCGTGACTGACCGCGCTCGGCGTGACATTGAGTTCCGCGGCGGCGAGCTTGAAGCTGCCAAGCCGCGCGGCCGCCTCGAAGAAACGCAGCGAGTTCAGCGGAGGCAAACGAAGCGGCATGGCGCGACCTTAGGGCGTCGATGGGTGAGGGGAGCCCTGTGCCCGGGCAACGACAGTCTTGCGGACAGCGTCATGGACAGCATGAGCAGCCGCGATGCCGCATGCCATATCCGCCTTCGCTGTCGGATACACCACCCGAGGCGCCACCCGATGCGCCGCCCAGCAACGCAGGCGCGCCCGTTCGCACGCGCTCCGCGGTCGTGCCGCAGCGGGGGCAGGCCATGGGCTCGTCGCGTTGGGCGATGCGCCGCACTGCTTCAAAAGCGCCGCAGTCGGCGCACTCGTAGTCGTACACAGGCATAACTTGGTCCGTTGTCTTCGCACGACGCGATCTTATCTCAGCGCTTGCGCCGGCTGCTGCGCGTGCGTTCATGAAACCCGACCGGCTTCGTGCGTACCCAGTTCACGAAAGCTTTGACTTGTTCATTGTCGAGGAGGCGATCGACCGATGCATACGCCGTCGCCAGCTCGCGCTCCGAAAAGAGCGCATGCAGCTGCCGATGACAGATCCGGTGCAGCGCGACCGTTTCACGGCCGCCTTCCGCTTTCGGGATCAGATGATGCTCGTCGCGCTGGCCGGGCGGAATCATACGGCCGCACAACGGACAGACTTCGTCCAGCGGCGGCCGGTACCACGATTGCACTTCGCGCTTTGCCATCGATGCTCCTGCGATCCCGTCATCCTATCAATTTTCGCTAGCGGTTCGGGTGCCGTTCGCCACGTTAGCCAATCGGCCTGTCGTGCGCGCATCAACCGTTCCCGATGCACTTTGGCCTATTACGTTTGCCTCCCGTTCGCGTCACGCCGCGATGCTATGCTGGCCGCTTCCCGACGACGAAAGGCATTGGCATGACGACGGTCGATCCGCATGCGCAAGCGCGCTCCGATGGCGCCCCGGAAGCACAGCGCGAATACAGGCCGCCCGTCAACGGGGACGAGCTGCTGTTGAAGTGGATACGCCGCGCGCGCGAGTCGCAGAAGAGCCATTACGACATGGCCGATCTGCTGGCCGCGCGCAACCGGTGGTTCGGCATCGGCGTGACGGCGCTGTCCGCCGTGGTGGGCACGACGGTGTTCCTGTCGCTGGTGGTGTCGGCGGATTCGCCGTGGGGGCGGCTCCTCGTCGGACTGGTGAGCATCGCGGCGGCCGTATCGGCGGCCTTGCAGACGTTTCTTCGCTATGCGGAGCGCGCCGAAGCGCATCGTGCGGCAGGGGCGCGCTATGGCGCCGTGCGGCGCCGGCTGGAAGCGATCTATGCGGGCGACCCGGGTGCGCGCGATGGGCGCTACGATGGACGCTACGATGGACGCTACATCAGCGAAGTCCGCGAGATACTCGACCGTCTCGCCGAAGATTCGCCGAGCGTTCCGCCGCGCGTATTCCGGCGCACGCAGGACACGTTGCGCGTCGCGGCGCTGCAAGGCCGCGACGGCGACGGCTGGGAATGAAGGCCGTCGATGTCGCGAGCTTGCGCGATGATGCTGAGCCCTGCTCAGGCCCTGAGCTGTGTGCCGGATGCGCGGCCGCGTGCAGCCGCGGCGTGCGGCATCGGCGACGGCAGCCCGGAAGGTTCGGCCGCGTTGGCGAACATCCGGCATACTTCGTCTGCACTGCCGCATGCATGCAGGCGTTCGCGGAAATGCTGATCGCAAAACCGCTGGGCGACGTCGGCGAGCAGATTCAGATGCATCGTGTTCGCGCCTTCGGGCACGAAGAGCGCGATGACGTCGCTCACGGGCTTCGCGTCCGGCGCGTCGAAATCGAGCGGCGCGCGCGGGCGCACGTAGAGAACGACCGCGCTGTAGAGGCCTGCAATCTGGCTATGCGGCACGGCGACACCTTGTCCCAGTCCCGTCGAGCCGAGCGCTTCGCGCGTGTTCAGGCCTTCCATCACCTGGCCGGCAGGCACGCCGTAGCGGCGTTCGCAAAACGCGCCGAGTTGCGCGAAGAGCGCGTCGCGGTCCGCAACGTCCGCATCGAGCAGCACGTTGTCGGCGCTCAGCAGATGATCGAGCGTCTCCACCTCGTCCTCGCCGGCCTTGACGGCCGTTTTCGTGGGACGCAGCGCGCTCGCGGCCTGCGCCCACGACGTGGCGCGCAGCAGATCGCGCCAGCCGTCCGTCGGCGTATCGGGAATCTCGAACAGATGACCGAACTGCGCGGCAGGCGCGATCCGCGTCACCTGCTGGATCGCGCCGTTCACGGCGTCTTTCGGCAGATACAGCGACAGCTGAACGCGTTCGGTATGCGGCAGCGTCGCGATGCGGATGGTCCACGGCTGGCCCGCGCAATCGCGGGTGAGCGCGCGGCGCAATGGGGTGACGTGTTGCGCGTCGAGCGTCACGCGCATCATCACGCTGCGGCTCGGCGTATGACGTTGCGAGGCCGGTTCGCGATGCGGATGGATGCCGAAAATGGCGCGCAGAATCGCTCGGGTCTTCGTCATGCCCTTTCTCCAGACTGACATTAGGGCTAGCGTAGCGCGATTCGCATTAAAACCGAATAAAAAAGCGCTCCCGCCGAATGTGGGCTGTCGCACGCAAAGGCACACGGGAAAGGTGTTAAAGAACGCATGCTGCGGCGCCGCGTTTGCGCGCTGACGTACTTCGACACGCTTCACACGGAGGCTTCGTTCATGCTGACGCTCTACTCGTATCCGGATCTGTTCGGTGTCGCCGACAACAACGCGTTCGGTCTGAAGGTCTACGCGTTCATGCGGCTGTGCGGGCTCGATTTCGAGCATCGGCATATTCTCGACACGTCGCACGCACCGCGCGGCCAGTTGCCGTATCTGTCGGACGATGGCGAAACGGTCGGCGACAGCGACGCGATCATCGCGTATCTGAAGGACAGGTACGATCTGCGGATCGACAGCGCGCTGTCGCAAGGCCAGCTGAATCTCGACTTTCTGGTGCGCCGCACACTCGACGATCTCTACTGGCCGATGAGCTATTCGCGCTGGCGCGACGAGCGTTACTGGCCCGCGTTTCGCGATGCCGTGCTGCGCGAGCACACAGATGTCACGGCAAGCGCTCTCGAAGGCGCGCGCGAGTACAACGGGCAGCGTTATCACTACCAGGGCATCGGCCGCTACGAGCCGGACCAGGTGTACGCGCGCGGGATTGGCGATCTGCGCGTCGTCGCCGATCTGCTCGGCGACAGCGGCTTCGTGTTCGGCACGCAGCCGGCGACCATCCATGCCGCGATTTACGGTTTTGTCGCGAACATTTACTTCTACGAGATCGACACGCCGCTGAAAGCGTTCGTGTTGTCGCGGCCCGAGCTGGTCCGTCATTGCCTCGCGGTGCACGGGCGGATCGCGAAGACGGCTTGAGACGGCAGCCTGAGAAAGGCGGCGCAAGGAACTCCGGCGCGGCATTGACTGTCATCGGATAGGATCGCCTTTCGCACGCACGGCGATCGAAACCAGACGGCTGACGCAATCGCGGGCGGAATCCGCCGCGGCATCACCAGCGGACTCGACAACGAATCAAGCAAGGGAGAAAACAATGACAATGCACCGTCGCCGATTCATCGCGATGACCACGGCCACGCTCGCCACGGGCGGGCTGGCGCTTGCGGGCTGCACGACCACGGGGCCGTCGTCGGATGCGTCGCCCGAAGCGAACGCGGGCAAGCGCCAGTCGATCGACGCCGACGTCAACGCGACGCTCACGCGTCTGTTCAACGCGATCGGCGGCTCGCGCGAACTCGCCGACAAGGCGCGCGGCATTCTGGTGTTTCCTTCCGTGATCTCGGCGGGCTTCTGGTTCGGCGGACAGTACGGGCAGGGCGCGCTGCGCGTCGGCGGGCAAACGTCGGGCTACTACAGCATCGCGGCCGCGTCGTTCGGCTTGCAGATCGGCGCGCAGTCGAAGGCGATCATCATGCTGTTCATGACGGACGAAGCGCTCAGCAGCTTCACGCGCAGCCAGGGTTGGTCGGCGGGCGTCGATGCAACGGTGGCGCTCGTGAAGGTCGGCGCGAACGGCAATGTGGATACGTCCACGGCGATGAGTCCCGTCGAAGCGTTCGTGCTGACGAACGGCGGGCTGATGGCGGGCGTGTCGCTGGAAGGCTCGAAGATTTCCCGTCTGATCATCTGATTCCAACGCGTCGCCAGCGCCTACCCGCTTGCTCATTTGCCGCTAAGTCTTGCGTCGCATCATGCACTGCATGACATGACGCAACGACGGAGGCACTCGAAATGATCAAGCACATTCTGGTCGCAGTTGGCGCATACAGGGACGACGCCGTACTGAAAACGGCCATCGACAAGGCACGCCACATGGGCGCACGGCTGACTGCCGTGTATGTCGTCGACACGTTGCCCTGGTGGGCGCTGGCGGGCGTCGAGTATGGCTGTCTCGACACGCTGCAGATGGTCGAGGAACTCGAACGCACGGTCGAACGCCGCTGCAACGAAACGTTCGAACTCGACGCGCGGGACATCGATACATGCGCGCTGACGGTGCCGCTGAAAGGCGGCGTGGGCCGCACGATCGCACGGCTTGCCGACGAACTCGAAGCGGATCTGGTCGTGGTCGGCGCGGGGCGCAGCCCGAAATGGCGTTTCTGGGAAGAGCGGGTAAGCGACGTGATCGCGCGCTGCACGCGGCGCCCGGTGCTGATCGCGACGTCCGCGAATGTACGTGAAGATGCTCCCGCAAGCGGCGAAACGCATCGCCATGCGCAAGGCCGCGCGAGCGCGTCGGTTCACGCCCCAATGCTTTAAACCTTAAGCGCCGCCGATCAGCTTCAGCCCCGCCGGCAACGACTCGCCGAATACGCGGCCGCTGTCGGCCTCGTCGAGCGCGACGGTCTCGCGGACCATCTGGATCCACGCGGGCGCCGCGCCGAGCGTTTCAAGCCGCCGTATGACGGTTTCGCGCGCGTCGTCGGGCAGGTCGCGCGAACGGTCGCCCGTCAGGCGCGACAGCTGCACAGCGGCGAACGCGGCAGGCTCGACCTTCTTCCAGTCGAGCGCGAGCACGGCGTCGAGCCACTCCACGGCGACTTCGGGCGGCACGACGCCATGCGCGCTGCCATAGAACGGCAGACGTGCGCCGATCCGCCCGATCGCCCACCACGTCTGATGATTTTCCGAAGGCTTGCGCAGCCGCTCCAGCAACTGTTGAGCGAGCGCGATCTTGCGTTCCACCGCTATGCGCTCGAGCGACGCCTGCACGCGGATCATGTCCGCATAGCCGACCTTCGCGGGATCGAACGGCAGCTTCTGCTTCCTGATGCTGGCCGCCTGCAGGAACTCCATCGCGTCGAGCAGCTGCAGCTGCGCATCCTCGTTCAGACCGCCCGCCGCGCGCCGCCACAGCGTCCACCATTCGGACCACACCTGGCTTTCGTGGATGTACTGGATGCCATCGTCGAAAATCGACCACAGCTGCCCGACGCGCCATTCGTCGAGCGGATAGCCGAAGCCCGGTCGCAGGCAATAGCCCGTGAGATTGAGCCACGAACGTTCGTGATCCGCCGAACGGCGCCGGCGTTTCGCACGCTCCCACAACGCGCCGAACAGCTCGCGCAGCAGCGCGACGTCCCAGCTTTCGCGCGGGCCGAGCGTGTGTTCGAGTTGCGCGCGCAGCCGCTTCACTTCGTTGGGTCCGACATTCGACGAACGCGCGCCGAACGAACGCTCGATCAGTTCGATCGCGTGATCGAGTTGCGGGTGCCGTGCGGGTTGTGCGTCGTCGTTCGAAGCCGATGCTTCGTCGCGGCGCAGTTCGAATTGCAGCAGCCAGCGTTGCGAAGGATCGTCGGTCGCGATGCAGGTCACTTCGAGCGTGCCGACTTCCGTGATCGATGTAGTGAGCCGGACGGGCCGCTCGTCGGCATCGGACGCGTGCCGCCGCTGCACGACGGTCGCGATGGGCGGCAGACGCACGAAGTCGCCTTGCGACAGATCGGTGAGTTCGCCGGGCGTAAAGCGCGTATCGGCGACCGTCGACATCAAATGAAAACGCACCGGCTGTCCGAGCCGCAGCGCGAACACGCGCTCGTCGAGATGCACTTCATGCGCTTCTTCCGTGCCGCGCGGCAGCAGGCAGATGCCCTGATCGCCGTCGAGCACGAGGAAATAACTGCGCGCCGAGCCGCCGCCGATACGCGGCGCGTTGCCCGCGCGCGCGAGTCCGTAAGCGACCGCGCCGCGCGCGACGGCGACATCGGGATGATCGTTGTGCAGCACATGCAGCGGCTTGCCGCGCCACGCGCCAAGCGTGTCGGCGAGCCGTTGCGTCAGCGCCTGCGCGCGGAACACGCCGCCGTTGAGGAGCAGCGTGTCGGGCACGGGCAGCGTTTCCGGCGTGCCGCCTTCTTCAGCGACACGCAACGCTTCGCGCGACTGCGCGGCAAGCCGCTTCAGGAACGCCGCGACGTGCCGCGTGACGGCGGCATCGCTCGCATACGGCAGGCCGAATTCGACGATTGCCGCGCGTGAGCGGCGCGGCAGGTCGTCGGCGCCGACCTGCGGAAAGAAGCCGTCGACGACGACCTGTTCGATTTCGCCGCGCGTCAGATGCGTGGTACGCGCGCCGCCGATCACACGCGAGCCCGAGCCGAGCAGCGTGATCGCGACGGACTCGGGCGCGTTCGCATCGAGCAACTGTTCCTTCGCGACGCGGCAGCGTTCGACGAGCTGCGCGAGGCTCGCCGCCGACAGCCGCGGCTGGCCGTCCTGCGATCCCGCGAGCCGCGTCTCGGCGAGACGAGCCAGCGCGAGATCCATGTTGTCGCCGCCGAGCATCAGATGATTGCCGACGCCGATGCGCGTCAGCTGCGGCTCGCCGTTCGCGTCGAGATGAACCTTGATCAGCGTGAGATCGGTCGTGCCGCCGCCGACGTCGCAGATCAGCACCAGCTTCGTCTCGGCCAGTTCCGCGCCGAGGCTCGCCCGATGATGGAACAGCCAGTCGTAGAACGCGGCCTGCGGCTCTTCGAGCAGCCGCAGTTCGGGCAGTTTCGCGAGCCGTGCGGCTTCGAGCGTCAATGCGCGCGCGCCTTCGTCGAACGAGGCGGGCACCGTGAGCACGACGTTCTGCTTCTCGAGCGGCGCATCGGGAAAGCGGGTGTTCCAGGCGGCGCGCACGTGCGCGAGATAGCTCGCGCTTGCGGCGACGGGCGAGACCCTGGCGACGTCTTCGGGCGCGCCCCATGGCAGGATCGGCGCGAGCCGGTCGACGGACGCGTGCGAGAGCCAGCTCTTTGCGCTCGTCACGAAGCGCCCCGGCACCTGCGCGCCGAGCGTGCGCGCAAGCTGGCCGATGACGGCCGTTGTTTCGGCGGGTTTCTGGACGGCGTGCGACCAGGGCAGCTGAAGGTCGCCCGGATTGAGCTCGCCGGCAGCCGGGTGATAGCGCACGGACGGCAGCAGCGGCCGCGCGCCGACTTCGCCGGGCGCGACCAGCTGCTCGACATCGAACACGCGGATGTCGTCCGAGCCGTTCTCGACATACGCGACGACCGTGTTGCTGGTGCCGAGATCGATGCCGACCGTGTAGCGGCTCAACGGCCGCTGCTGTTGGCCCTTCGGTTCGCTTTTCGCCTTGCCCTTCATCGAAGCCTTGCGGGTCAGCCCTGCGCGCCGCCGCGCACGTCGAACTCGACTTTCCAGCGCTCGTCCGTGCCGCGCGGAATCGCTTCGAGTTCGAGCGTGCCTGCTTCCGTCACGCGCGCGTGCAGCTTGACGGGCACGACTTCGCCGACGGTGCGGCCTTCGGCGGGCAGTGTCGCCTGGATTTCTTCGAGTTCCTGCAGTTCATCGGGCGACCAGTAGTCGAGCATCGTGCCGACCTGATCGAGCCGCCGCACGGAGGAGCCGAAGAAGCGGAAGTGCACCGGCTCGCCGACGACGAGGCCGAATTCCTGTTCGGGCAGCGGCGCGTCGGTGCCTTCTTCCATGCCGAACGGCGCCACGCACAGCGCGGAAACGGGCGGCTCCATGCCGGGCACGGCGGGCATCGCCGATTCGATCGCGACGTAGTACGCGCGTGCCGTGCCGCCGCGAATGCGCACGCCGCGCCCGCGCTTCACGTAGCCGTAGTACGCGGCGCCGCGCGCCACGGCGAGATCGAGATCCGCGCCTTCGAGCAGGCGCGCGGGCGCGCCGCCGTCGGCCGCGAGCCAGCCGTTGAGCGTCGACATGATGCGCTCGACGAGCAGCGGCGACTTGAACACGCCGCCGTTGAACAGCACGGCTGTCGGATGCAGGAAGGTCGTGTTCGCTTCGAGCGGCGGGTGGGAGCCCTGCATGCCCTGCAATTCGGCGAGCGCGGCAACCTGGCGGCCCAGGAACGCGGCCAGATGGCGCGTGATGCCCGCGTCCTGCGCGTACGGCAGACCGAGTTGCGTGAGGCCGGCGCGCGTGCGCACAACCGGGCGCGCGGCTGCATCGACTTGCGGGAAGAAGCCTTCGAGGATGGTCTGCGTGAGTTCGTCGCGCGTCAGTTCGGTGCGGATCGAGCCGCCGATCAGCTTCGAGCCTCGGCTCGGCACGACGAGCGGCACGGTATCCGTCGACGGATCGGACAGCAGCGTTTCCTTCGCGGAACGGCACGCGTAGGTGAGGGCGCGCAGCTGCCACGGATCGGCCTGCGTGCCTTGCGACGCGAGCTTGCGCGCGATGACGTGCGCGAGCGCGAGGTCCATGTTGTCGCCGCCGAGCAGAATGTGCTCGCCGACCGCGACGCGATGCAGTTCGAGATTGCCTTCGCGCTCGATCACGGCGATCAGCGAGAGGTCGGTCGTGCCGCCGCCGACATCGACGACGAGAATGATGTCGCCGATCTTGACCTGCTTGCGCCAGCCGCCCGTGCTTTTCTGGATCCAGCTGTAGAGCGCGGCCTGCGGCTCTTCGAGCAGCGTCATCTGGCCGTAGCCGGCGGCGTTCGCGGCTTCCGCCGTGAGTTCGCGCGCGGCGGGATCGAACGACGCGGGAATCGTCACCGTGATTTCCTGCTGGTCGAACGGCGCATCGGGATGCGCGTGGTTCCACGCTTCGCGCAGGTGCGTCAGATAGCGGACCGAGCTTTCGAGCGGCGACACGCGTGCGACTTCGGGCGGCGCGTCGCTCGGCAGAATCGCCGCGCGACGGTCGACGCCGGGGTGGCACAGCCAGCTTTTCGCGCTCGATACGAGCCGGATCGGCGTGCCCGCGCCACGCGTGCGCGCCATCTCGCCGACTGCGAAGGTACGCTCGCCCGTCCATGGGAGCGCGAGATCGCCGGCCGTCAGCTCGCTTTCGTGCGGCAGATAGAGAAACGACGGCAGCAGATCGAGGTCTTCGAGTGCGCCGGGCGCCGTCAGCTGCGTGACGGGCATGACCTGCTGCTCGGTCTTCTCGCCGTCGCTGGCGGCGAGATCGACATAGGACAGCGCGCAGTGCGTCGTGCCCAGATCGATGCCGATCGAATAGCGTGCGTCGCTCATAGTTCCACCTCCGCAGGCGCGAGCACGGTGGCGTCGTGGCTCGGCGTGAGCTTCGGCAGACGCACTTCGGCGACGCGCCAGCCGCGATGGCTGATGCTGCCCGTGAAAGGCGCCTTGCCGACCACGTTGCCCGTCAGACGGATGGCCGTCGCGTCGAAGCCTTCGTTGATCGTCACGCGGCTGCCTTCGGCTTCGTCGCGCACCGGCTTGATCGTGAAATGCTCGCGCAGCGTTGCACGGCAGCCGTCATGGACGAGGCGCGCAGCCGCGCCGATGTCGGCGTCCGAATACCTGGCGATGTCTTCCTCGACGAAATCGATAAAGCGCGCATCGCGCTGCAGGAGGCCGAGCAGCTGCAGCGCGGCTTCGGGCGTCGCTTCCTTGATGACGACGGGCGCGGGCGCGGGAGCGGGAGCGGGAGCGGGCTTCGCAACGGGCGCGGCGGCAGGTGCAGGTGCGGGTGCGGGCGCCGGTGCTGGAGAAGGCGCTGCGCCGCTGCGCAGGCGCAGCACGCTCGCGGCGAAGTCGCGATCGCCGAGAATGCTGAAAAACGTGCCGAAAGCAAGCGACAGCCTGCCCAGCAACGAAACGTTCGGTTCGGTCATGAAAGATCGCTCCTGATTCTCTGGATACTGCCGCGCCCCGCGGGTATCGCGTGGGCGCGTGGGATTCTGCCGTTCGGGACGGGGGCATGGCGCTGCGTGTCGGGCTGCCGCCCTCCGTCAAAACCCGTATTTTGCCTTGTTGTGAGCCATCGCCGGTCAGAGTCTGATTCCTGCGCAAGATTGGCGGCCGGATTTTACGTCCTCGGGTAAGAATCAGCGGCACGACGCTGTCATTTTTTTCGGCGAGGATAATGGTTCGCCCGCGTGCAGGCGATGCGCGCCGGGTTTGCCACGCTGACACCTTCAACCGATTATCCGGAGGAAAGCCATGAGCATTTTCAGCACCATCCTCAGCAAGATCTTCCCGTCCAGCCATCCTGCCGTGCAGGCGGCGTCGGCGCCCGAAGCGGCGCCTGCCGCCGATGCAGCGCCCACGGACGCGCCTGCCGACGCGGCGCCCGCTGCCGCGCCGGCGGAACCCGTCGATGTCGAAGCGATTCTCACGGGGCTCGCCGACAACAATCCGGAGAAGTTGAACTGGCGCACGTCGATCGTCGATCTGATGAAGCTGCTGGGGCTCGACAGCAGCCTCGCCGCGCGCAAGCAGCTCGCGGAGGAACTGCAATACAGCGGCGATACCAACGATTCCGCTTCGATGAACATCTGGCTGCACAAGCAGGTGATGACGAAGCTGGCCGAGAACGGCGGCAAGGTGCCGGACGATCTGAAGAACTGACGCGTTCGCTCATTCGTTGTGGCGGCGCACGCAGGGCCGCGGGTATGCGGCTTGCGCCGGCGCGAGGATCATGAAGCTCGCCACGTTCAACATCAACGGCATCCGCTCGCGGCTGCCGGCCCTGCTCACCTGGCTCGAGCGGGAAGCGCCCGATGTCGTGTGTCTTCAGGAGCTGAAGGCGCCCGACCCGGGCTTCCCGGAAGCCGACATCAACCGCGCCGGCTATGGTGCGATCTGGCATGGACAGGCGTCGTGGAACGGCGTCGCGATTCTCGCGAAAGACGCGCAGCCGGTCGAAACCCGGCGCGGCCTGCCCGGCGATCCCGACGATACGCATAGCCGTTACATCGAGGCGGCCGTCGACGGCGTGCTGGTCGGCTGCCTGTATCTGCCAAACGGCAATCCGCAGCCCGGTCCGAAATTCGACTACAAGCTCGCGTGGTTCGAGCGGCTGATCGTCTATGCGAAAAGGCTGCTCGACAGCGGGCATCCCGTTGTGCTGGCGGGCGACTACAACGTCGTGCCGACCGATTTCGATATCTACAATCCGCGCTCGTGGCTCAAGGATGCGTTGCTGCAACCGGAAAGCCGCGCGTGCTATGCGCGTCTGCTCGACCAGGGCTGGACGGATGCGCTGCGCAAGCGCTTTCCCGACGAGCAGGTCTTCACGTTCTGGGATTACTTCCGCCAGCATTGGGAGCGCAATTCGGGTTTGCGCATCGATCATCTGCTGTTGAACAAGCCCGTGGCTGCCATGATGCGGGATGCGGGTGTCGACCGATGGGTAAGAGGCGAGCCGCATGCGAGCGACCATGCGCCAGCGTGGGTGGTGCTCGATCTCGAAGGAAAGGCGGATAGCGTGAAGAAAACTGCAGTGAAGAAAACTGCAGTGAAGAAAACTGCAGTGAAGAAAACTGCAGTGAAGAAAACTGCGTTGGGGAGCACGGCGGCTGCAAAAAAGAGCGCGGCCCGATCGGCGCGAACCACGGCTTCAAAGAAGACCGGAAAATAGCTTCACGTCCCGTCCAACGCCGCAGCAGCGATCATTCGTGAAAGACCGGCAACAGTTCTGCGGCCAGTTCTTCCATCACTTCGCGCACGGGTCGTTCGGAATTCAGATTCAGTGTGACATGGTGTGTGCCCGTCTCGCGCATCTCATCGAGCAATGCGACCAACGCATGCCGTCCCGCGCGATAACCGAGCGACAGCGGCGTTGCCGGTTCGTGTGGATCGTCGCTCAGATCGAGCCGCATGGCGACGCCGAACGCGCGAAACACGGGTGTCGGCAGCCGATCGACGGCTGCGCGCCACATGCTGTGCCGCGAGCGTTGCGTTTCCGGTTCCCGGTGATACGTCATCCAGCCGATCGAATGCCGTGCGATCCAGTCGACGCTTTGTCCCCCCGATCCGACTGCGAGCATCGGCACGGGCAACGGCGGCCGCGGCAGCAGCATGAATTCGGGTGCATCTTCGGGCCGGCGATCCGGTATGACCTGAGGCGTGCCGCCCAGCGCCGCCGCGACCGTTTCCCAATGCGCGCGATACAGTTCGCGGCGTTCTTCGGCGTCGCGGCCGAACGCGGCGTATTCCGGTGGCCTGTCGCCCGAACCGAGGCCCAGCATGAAGCGGCCATTCGACAGCGTCTGCACCGAGCCTGCACCCTTCGCGACATGCAACGGATGTCGCAGCGTCAGCACGATCGCACCGCTCGCGAGTGCGATCTGATTCGTATGCGACGCAAGCGCGCCGAGCAGCACCCACGGATCGAGGTGGCCGACGGGATCGGGATAGTCGGCACTGTTCAGCGGCACGTCGCGCACCCAGAGCGCGCGGAAGCCGAGCGTGTCGGCAAGCGTGGCGAGCACGACCTGCTCGCGGAAGTCCGCGACGATCGTGCCCGTGCGCAGCAGCGGCAGCGTCAGTCCGATCGACAGGATGCCGTCGGCGAACACCCGGTGATCGATGGTGGAGTCAGCGATGGTCATCGACGGTGTGCCGCATTCGCGTCGTCACACGATGGTTGGCGGCAGGTGAGCGGAAACCGATCCTAGCATCGCCCCGCGAATCACACCGGCCAGTGGACACAACAACCCTGAGGACCGCATGGACAAAGGCTTTCACGCTTTAGTGGCGGGTTTTCCATTGTTCGAAATTTGGGAACTGTGATTTCAGTCTATGAGCATAGAAATTCGATAGGTCTCGTCTACACTCACTCTCAATCGACGCCGCGCCAAAACATCCGGATGCGACGCCTCCCTGATTCGACATTCTCTGGAGTTTCATCATGAAGACCCGTCTTATCGCAGCCTTGCTGGTCGCCGTGTCCGCCGCTGTTGCCGCTCCCGCTTTCGCTTCGGGCTACGGTCCGGCGCCGTTCTATCATCCGTCCGTCGGCGCACCCGCATCGCAACGCGGCGTGAGCGCGCAGACAGTTGCCGCCGAGCACAACGCGGCAGCCGCTTCCAACGATGCCGTCGGTGGCGTGATCGGCGCTTCGTCGGAGTCGGGCGGCCGTCAGCCCGCGCAAGATGCCCGCGACGTCAACGTGTTCAAGGGCCATTGATTGCTGTGCGCGACGGGCCCATGACCCGCCGCGCGGATAATGCTGGCAGGAGTTGAACACATGAGAGCATTCTTCGAAGGACTGGTGTTGCTGGCGGCCGTGGTCGTGTACTTTCTGCCCGCCATCGTCGCCGACGCGCGCGAACGCGAGGATGCGTTTGCGCTGACGATTTTCAACGTGCTGTTCGGCTGGACCGTAATCGGCTGGGTTGCGGCGTTCGTGTGGGCGCGTCATCGCGTGAGCGACAAGCGGCTTGCGAATCTCGCGACGAACACGCGTCGATCGCTGGGCCGCGTGACAGTTGCGAAGATCGTCGCGCGTTCGCGCCGGGTGCGCGCGGCGCGGCGTCAGTCGACACTATCCGCGTAATAGCAACTTGTATCGATGAAACCGCCGGTCTGTGTCAGACCGGCGGTTTTGCTTTTGGCGTGGTAAACGAGTGAATGCGTGAATTGATACGGATAACGAATCAATATTGTGCGCGATTCGAACGTTCACCACAGCGCCGTCGTCCAACCACTCAAGCGCACATCGTGCAGCGCTTCGCGCAGGTTCTGCACGAACGCGTCGGCGCGCTGATAGCGGCTCTGCACGCGCGGATCATAGTTGCGCGTCAACACGAGCACATCGACGATGCCGCGCGTCGAAACGCTGGTATCGAGATCGGATATGTCGGTGACCTTGGCCCACGTGCAGCGCGTGATTTCGTTGCTGGCGATGGGTGTTTGCTGTTCGTCGACGTGAGCGGCGAAGACGTGATGGCAGGTCCGCGTGCCCGCGAACTCGAACAGATACTGCATGCCCATCGCCTGAAGGCGGGTTTCTTCCATCAGTTCGCGCACGGCGGCGGCTTCGAATGTCTCGCCGGCGTCGGGTTTGCCACCTGGCAGCGACCAGCGCGAGTTTGCCTTGCCGACCAGCAGAATGCGTGTGCCCATCCGGCACACGACAGTCGCACGTTGCTTCACGGTGTCTCTTCCATGTAGGGACGCGAAGGCAGGGTAAGCACGCCGCATGCCGCACGATCCGGTGGCGCTCTCAGTCGCCATGCTTCCATATTTCCGCCGATGTTGAGTACGCGGCGTGACATCTTGATGACAACGCGCACGGAAATTGACCCAACGCTGTCATCTGCATCGGAGAACCTTGAACGCGATCACGCGCCGCCACGTGTCATGTGATGCATCTCATGCGTCGTGAATGCGAGCACGGCGGCGTGCCTGCAACGGCCGGTCGGGGCGACCGGCGAGCGTCGAGGTGAATCGATGAATCCACTGTCCACGCAGCACAATTTCCAGAGCCTGTCGTTGAAGGATCTGCTCGAAGCACGCGATCTGTATCACTGGCATCTGACCAGCAAGGCGAATGTCGTCGGTACGGCCGTCGGCCTGTACCTCATTCGCAGCGATGAACCCTGGCGGGATCAGCAGCGCCACGCAAACGGTCACGCGCGGGCGCCCGCGGAAGACAAGGGCATCCGCACGTTCGGCAACTCCGAAGTGCGTCCGTACTCGTGGCCCGCTGTGATCGTGCTGGTGCGCGACTGGGTCGACGCGACCGAGTTCGGTCACGGCAAGGTCGATCCCGATCACATGGTGCCGCGCACGCTCTATATGCCCGATGGGCGTGCCGTTCCCGTCTGCGTCGTGGCCGTCGAGCCGACCGGGCCCGCCACTCGCGCGCCCGCCGATGCGCGCTGGCCTTCTACCTATATCGGCGGCGGCTGTCCGTTGATTGCGGATACGCAGGGCATCGAGCGGACGGCGAGCGTCGGCTGTCTCGTGACGGATGGCCACACGACGTACGCGCTCACGAACCGGCACGTCTGCGGCGAACCCGGTTCGCCCGTAAAGGCTTTGTTGCGCGGCGCAGTCGAGGAAGTGGGCATTGCCTCGGACCGTCAGTTGACGCGCGAACCGTTCACGTCCGTGTTCCCCGAGTTCGCGGGCGGCCGCAGCTTTCTGACGCTCGATGTCGGGCTCGTCGAAGTGCATGACGCGAACGACTGGTCGAGCCAGCCGTTCGGCATCGAAGGCACGGTCGAGCCTGTCGCCGACATCAACGAACTGAGCCTCGGCCTGCAGTTGATCGACCAGCACGTCACGGCGTTCGGCAGCGCATCGGGTGCGCTCGACGGCACGATCAAGGCACTCTTCTACCGGCACAAGTCGCTGGCGGGCTATGACTATATTTCGCAGTTTCTGATTGCGCCCGCGAACGGCGGCGCGCAGACGCAGCCCGGCGATTCGGGAACGCTGTGGTACCTCGTGGCGCCCGCGAACGCGCACACCGATGGCGAAGAGAATCACGCGACCTCGGCGCGCAACGGTAAAGAGAACGGACAGCAGGCGAGCACGCGGCGTCTCTATCCGCTCGCGCTCGAATGGGGCGGCCAGGCACTCGCGAGCGACGACGGCCAACGTCTGAACTATGCGCTCGCGACGGGCCTGAGCACAGCCTGCCAGTTGCTCGATGTGGATCTCGTGCGGGCGCAGAACGTCGGCGCCAATCCGTACTGGGGACAAACGGGGCACTACAGCATTGCGACGGCCGCGATCGAGTCCGTCAAGCAAGGGCCGCTACGCGATTTCCTCGCTGCGAATGTCGAGCGCATCAGCTTCCGTCCAGACGAACTGACGCCGGAGCAGATTCGCGAGAAGCTCGCGCGCGGCGATTTCGTCGAACTCGCCGACGTGCCCGATCTCGTGTGGAAAAAGACACCGGGCCGCGTGCCGGGCGGTCGCGACTATGCGCAGAATGCCGGACCTGAGCATCCGAATCACTACGCGGATATCGATCAGCCGGATGGCGACGGCAAGACGCTGCGCGACGTGACACTCGGCAATATCGCCAACATGAGCGTCGCTGTGTGGTCGAAGTGGTACGCGGACGAGGGCGGCACGGATGCGCGCTCCGAGGGGCTGCTGCCGTTCCGTGTGTGGCAGATCTTCGACGAGATGGTCAGGCAGCTGAAAAAGCGCAACGACACGAAGTTCCTGTGCGCGGCGGGCGTGCTCGCGCACTATGTCGGCGATGCGTGCCAGCCCTTGCACGGCTCGTATCACGCGGACGGCTACAAGGATACACCCGACGCGACGCCGAAGAAGTGGCCAGGCAAGGGCGTGCACTCGACCTACGAAGACAAGATGGTCGACCGTCACTCGAACGATCTCTTGCCGCAGATCGGACCGCAGGCGAAGGCGTTCGACGGCGAGATTCCGAAGATCGGCGATGGCCGCGACGCCGCATTCGCGACAGTATCGTTGATGGCCTACGCAGCGAAGATCCTGCCGCCGTCCACGCTGATCGACGAGTACATCCGCCTGGGCGGCGGCAGTTCGGCGCGCGTCGTCGATGGTCTGTGGGATGCGTTCGGCGAAGACACGGCGAAGCTGATGGGCGCGGGCGCGCGCTACCTCGCGGCGATGTGGGAAGCCGCGTATGCCGTCGCCGATACGTCGTTGCCGGCGGGAGAGCGGGAAATCAGCGAATACGCGCTCGCGAAGGTGTATCAGGACAAGGCGTTTCTGCCTTCGCTGACGCTCGACAAGATCGGGCCGGTGATCGGCTGACAAAACGGCTTTTGACCTGGCTGTCGAACACTATGCCGATGCGAGCTTCTTGTTTTGTCTCGACATGCCTTCGAAGATCGCGGACGCGAGATCGTGTGGAAAGTTGGCGGGCAGCTGCGCAGCAACGGTGTCGATGACCTGCTGCGTGGCGCCCGTCACCGAGCCGATCAACGCGTCGACGGTATCGCGCGACAAGCCGACCTGTTGGCCTTGCGCGAGCCAATGCCGCCGCACTATCTGACTGATCAGATAGTGATTGCTCGTGCCGCGCACGGCCATTGCCAGCTTCGCTTTCTGCATCGGCACGCGGTTCGCGCCGCGCCCGATGATGGGATGCGCGGACAGCACGTCGTAGAGCGGCGTCGCGCGGTAGCGGTTGCCGGGCAAGTGCGCGATGCTGAAGTTCTTTGCGTGGCCGTCCGTTGCGGCAAGCAGCCAGAAGACCAGTTGCGCGGTGAAGAAGCGCGCGCTGTCTTCGGCGGCATCCACGGAGCCGGCCAGAACGTGCATCACGGCATCGATGCCGGGGCCGCCGTCAGCCTGATACTTCGCAATGGGCGGCGTGCCCGTCGCCTGGCACATGTCTTCTTGCGGAAGACGCACGATCCATGTTCCATCGCTCGACGGACGGCGGTCGAAACGTTCGACGACGAGCGCTTTCTGATCGCCGAAATGCCCGATCTCGCATGCGGCGATGGGCAGGCCGTACGCGGCGACGATCCGCGAGCACAGCCATTCGTTTTCCACCGACGTGCGCATATCGGCCTGCATGTTGCCGACGAGGCCGAGCGGAAGCTTGAGGATATGCGTGGTCGGCGTGCTGCCCGCGGGCAGCACCCAGCGGCCCTTGTGACGCAGCAGCGCCGTCTTTTCCTGTGCGCCTGCGATGGACAGCCGCAGATCGGCGGCCTGATCGCGCTGGCCGAGCGGCGCGGCCGACGTCGTGTCGCGCAACAGCCGCCCGATGTCGGTTGCCGTCAGCGCGTCGCCGCCGATGCGGTAGAGGTCGCTGGGCGCCTCGCCCGGCGGCAGCAGCTGGATCGCGCCGACGCAGTCGCGCCCGAGCGCGGCGAGCAGGTCGAAGGGCGCCGTGCCGCCCGTTTTGTAGCGCTGCGCCATCCTGCGGCGGATCGGTTCGCTATCGGGCAGCAGATTGTCGAAGAACGCCGACACGACGGCGCCGCGGTACGGCTGGTTGCCCGGTGTGAAAGGCAAGGACAGCGACAGCGGACGCCCCTGTTCGTCGTTGATCCACTCGTCGGAATAGACGAGCTGCTCGCCGCCGCTGGACTTTTCCCAGTAGCCGACAGCGATGCCGTTCATCCACAGGTCGAGACGTTGAGTCTGTGATCGGCGCCCCATGCCTACCATGGCTCCCGCTTTCTGGGTGCGCTGGCGGCGGGCTTGCGCGTCGTTCCCGCACGTCCGTCCGCCTTCGGCGCGGAGGGGCGCGTGCCTGTCGCGGCAGCGCCCGTTTGCGCCCGCTTGCCCGTCTTGATGGCGGGCGCCTGGCGCGTGGTCGCGGTTTGGGCGGCCGGTTTGCGCGCTACGGCCTTGACGGTGCCCGGGACTTGAGCAGCGCTGCGGTTCGAAGGCGCGATCTTCGCAGCAGGCGCCGTGGCCGCGTCGGCAGGCTCGTCCCGGCTGAGCGTGATGCCCGCGTTCAGCAGCCGCAAGACCTTGAAGAGCCGCTCGACGCCTGCGGCGGCCGGGTTGGCCTCGAACTGCGCATAGCTTTGCTGCGTGATGCCGAGCCGCTCCGCGAGCATCGCCTGGGTCAGGCCGGCGGCTTTGCGAAAGCCGCGCAGAACGGGCCGCAGCTGGCCAAGCGTCTTGACGGAGTAATCCACGGCGGGCCTCGGGAGAAAGAGGTTGAACGCGGGGCAGGGCCGCCCCGGCACGAGCAGCGTCCGCGCTGCCGTCTGTCGGGACAGGATACAGTTTAAAGACTGTATTGGCAATTTACAGCTTTTAGACTGTAAATAGTAAATACAGGTTAAAGGCTGTATCGACTTTGACGGCGGCTACAAAGCATCGGCTCATGAATATTCTGCGAATAATTCGCAAACTGCGCGCTGCGCCGCAGCGCAGGCATTCGGTCAGCACGGGTACGTGAAGTGCTAACGAACGCTCATTCGGCCGCACGATCAGGCGACGGCGATCCGAACAATATTCACAACAAGGGAGGCAAGGCCATGAGCGATCATCATTCTTCGAATGCACCCGATCCCACACGCCGCAAGATCCTGGCGGCGCTCGCGGGCAGTGTTGCGTTGTCGGCTTGTGGCGGAGGCGGCGGATCGTCGGGCAGCACGGGGGCGACGAGCGGCATTCCGCCCGATCGCGCGAATCTTCCCAGACCTGCGCTGCCGGATCCCGCCACGTCGGGCGTCGATCACATCGTGCTCGTCACGATGGAGAACCGTTCTTTCGATCACATGTTTGGCTGGGTGCCGAACGCCGAACATCAGCAGAACCGCCGGTTCACCGACGCCTTTGGCCAGGCGCAAACGTCGTTCGGGTTGACGTCGAACGCCGCATACGGATTTCAGGCCTGCTCGTTCTCCGACCCGAACCACATGTACGACGCGGGACGCGTTCACCTCGCGAACGGTGCGATGAACGGCTTTCTGCTGACACCCGGAACGAGCGTCACGCGCGGCGATGTGCTGCCCATCGGCTATTTCGGTGCGGCCGATCTCGATTTCTATCGCGGCGCCGTCACGCAATACACGGTTTGCGACTACTACATGAGCGGCATTCTGTCGGCTACGTTTCCCAACCGCCTCTATCTGCATAGCGGCGAGACCGACCGCCTGGACGACAGCGTCGATACGTCTTCGCTGCCGACCATCTGGGATCGGCTCGACGCAAAGAACATCTCGTCGACGTACTACTACCACGACGTCCCGTTCACGGCGCTCTACGGCACGCGCTACGTCGGCCGCTCGAAGCTGTTCGCGGACTTCCTGACGGATGCGGCTGCCGGCAAACTGCCGTCGTTCTGCATGGTCGATCCCAGTTTCGCGGGGGAAGCGCAAGGCACGTCGAACGACGATCATCCGCACGCCGACGTGCGCAACGGGCAGGTGCTGCTCGGCCAGATCTACGACGCGCTGCGCACCGGTCCGAACTGGAGCAAGACGCTGATGATTCTCGTGTATGACGAATGGGGCGGTTTCATGGAGCATGCCGTACCGCCCATCAAGCCGGTGTCGACGGCGGAACACAATGTGGGCAACGACGGCCGTCTGGGCTTTCGTGTGCCGTGCATGCTGTTCGGGCCGCGCGTGCGCGCGAACAACGTGTCGCGCTATCCGTTCGATCCCAGTTCGATTCATCAGCTGCTTGCGTGGCGTTTCGGTCTCGACCCGCTCGGCGTGCGCGCGAGCGACACCAGCACATTCAACATGGCCTACGCACTCGACTTCAGCGACGCGGCGCGAACCGACGCACCCGCTATCGCCGTGACGCAGGGCACGTTCGGCGTCGCGTGCTCGACGGCGGGGGTGATCCCTGGGCTAGGCGGCGTCGATCACAGCCAGCAGGTTCCGTCGACATCGGCATCGGAACCGACGGTCAATGCTCCTGGCGGACGCTTTGCCGACCTCCGCGCGAAAGCGACCGCGCTAGGCTTCCCGGGCAGCATGTAATTTCTGCGCGGCTTGTACATGGCTGAATGAAAATGCGGCTCCGCGACGTGTGTCGCGGAGCCGCAAAAATTTGCCGCACTGGCACCGCGCTTATAGCACGGTTCAGGCAGCTTCCTTCCGACGTTTGCCGATTTCCGTTTCGACGGGCGCTTTATCGGACTGCGGTACGGCGCCGGCAGGGCGGTGCACGTCATGCGTGACGAAGCCCAGTTCGCGGCTCGGCACGTCGAACCAGTCGCGATGCGAGAACGAATCGCGGATATCGTCGAAGCCGCTTTGCCAGTGTTCGAGCATCGTGTCCATGCTGAACTCGTAGTCCTTGTAATGCCCTTCGTACGGCTTGTTCTTGTAGATCAGATGCACGACGTTGATCGCGCTGCCGTCCGCCGCCTCTTCTGCAAGCCGGAACAGCGGGTCCGCTTTCAGCACTGACGTCGGCACATGCTCGAGCAGTTCCTTGATGAAACGCGCATGCTTCTGCCGCTCGGCAAGCATGTTCGTGATCGCGCGCGTGCGGCTCGAATACTGGATGTCCTTGGCACGCTCCGAAATGTCGAGGAAATCGCCCGGCGCATTGCCGCGCGCGCTCCACAAATCCACCTGAAAAACCAGTGTGTCCTTGTGATCGGAATCGCGCAGTACTTCCGTGAGCGGCGTATTCGATACGAGACCGCCGTCCCAGTAGTATTCGCCTTCGATCTCGACGGCGGGGAAGCCCGGCGGCAACGCGCCCGACGCCATGAAATGCTCCGGCGCGAGGCGCATCTTGCGGTTGTCGAAGTACGTGAGATTGCCCGTACGCACGTTCACCGCGCCGACGGACACACGTATGGCGCCGTCGTTGATGCGGTCGAAATCGGCGTATTGCAGCAGCGTCGCCTTGAGCGCGGCGGTATCGTAGTAGCTGACACGGCTCGGGTCCAGCTTGCCGAGTCCTGCCATCGGCAGCGGAAAGCGCGGCGCGAAGAAGCCGGGCTGGCCCTCCGTCAACGCGCGGCCCGCCGCCCACATGCTGGCCCACTTGCGTGACAGGTCGTGCATGCCGAGACCAGGCAGGGCCCATGCGCCAACCCTGCCGACCCAGTCGAGCGGATGGCAGATCGCATTCCAGAAACCGCGCAATGCCTCCACGCGGTTTTCCGGCGCGTTGCCCGCGATGATCGCCGTATTCAACGCGCCGATCGACACGCCCGCGATCCAGTCGGGCTCGACCTTCGCTTCCGCGAGGCCTTCGACGACGCCCGCCTGATAAGAGCCGAGCGCGCCCCCGCCTTGCAGCACGAGTGCGATCTCGTCGTAGCGCGGCAACACAAAAGGCTCGGGTTGTGCGCTGATTTTCTTTGTGTCGCTGCGCATGCGTCGCTCCTTATTTCATCGACCAGCCGTGGCTGACGATCACCGATTGCCCCGTCAGCGCCGACGACTCGAAACCCGCGAGGAATGCGACCGTGTTGGCGACGTCGTCGACTGTCGTGAATTCGCCGTCGACGGTTTCCTTCAGCATCACGTTCTTCACGACTTCCTCTTCGCTGATGCCGAGCGCCTTCGCCTGCTCGGGAATCTGCTTGTCGACGAGCGGCGTGCGCACGAAGCCCGGGCACACGACGTTCGCGCGCACGCCGCGCGGACCGCCTTCCTTCGCGACCACGCGTGCAAGACCGAGCAGGCCGTGCTTCGCAGTGACGTAGGCCGATTTCAGCTTCGACGCTTCATGCGAATGCACCGAGCCCATATAGACGATCGAGCCGCCGCGCTGGCTGTCGTACATGTGCTTGATGGCTGCCTTGGTCGTGAGGAACGCGCCGTCGAGGTGAATGGCCAGCATCTTCTTCCAGTCGGCGAATGCGTACTCTTCGATCGGCGCGACGATCTGGATACCCGCGTTCGACACGAGCACATCGATGCTGCCGAGTTCTTTCACTGCGCGCTCGATGCCTGCATTGACAGCTTCTTCATTCGTCACGTCCATTGCGACGGCGATCGCTTTTCCGCCCGCTTCGACGATGCTCGACGCGACTTTCTGCGCATTGTCCAGATTCAGGTCGGCGATGACCACGGCCGCGCCGAGGCTCGCCAGCTTGCGAGCGCATTGCTCGCCGATACCGCTTGCTGCGCCCGTCACGAGCGCGACTTTATTTTGCAATGACATGTCTGTTCCCTTTGATAATTGGAGAATGTGAGCGATTGCGCGAATCGCCTACACGGCGAGTTCGAGTGCGTCGTCATTCGACTTCTTCGCCGTCTGCGTTTCACCATGCGCAGGCGCGAGATAGTCGAACGCAACTTCGCCAATATCGAGCGTGAGATTCGCGATCACATGACGCGCGCCGACAACGCGCTTCACGGGCAAATCGGCAATCGGTGCGAGCGCGTGTGGATGCAGTTCCAGCGCAGCGGGGCCGCTCCATGCGCCAAGCACCGTGACATCGCGCAGATAGAAACGCACGAGTTCGCAAATGCGCGCCGAGCCGTCGACATGCGGAATCACCTTGAGCAGATAGTTCGGCGTGTCGGCCAGTTTCGCGCGCTCGGCTTCGATATCGAGCGTGCGATGCTTGTAGCCCATCGTGCCCGTGGCGATGCGTTGCGTGCCGTAGTCGAGCGTGCCGAGCAGCGTGTCGTTGCCGTCGACGCCGAGCTTCGGACTTGCGAGCTTCTTCGGAAAGCCCCAGATTTCGCGGCCGCCCGCAATCGGACCTTCGTCGTCGAGATACATCGAGTGCGTGTAGTTCGCGAGCCGTCCTTCCATGTCGCGCACCGAGATCACCTGGCCGCTTTCCGTGTAGTCGCCGAAACCCGACGAATCCGGCATGCGAATGAATTCGTAATGTACGAGCGTGTTTTCGGGCCTCAACGGTTCCGGCACGACGGCGCGCAGCGCATCCAGATCCGTTTCATACGAAATGATGAAGTACTCGCGGTTGAGAAAACGGAACGGAGGGCGAGGGTAGGCGGGATTGTGAACGGGCATCGCAAATGCGGATTGCCGGATCGATTTGATGTCCATGAACTTCCTCTTGGGCATTGGGCGTTGTCGGAGCACGGCGAATCTTAGAGCAAAAGTTTTTTCCCGATCACATTAATTTCTCCAATACACCGTTGGTCTGCGCGCAACAGTGATCGGGCCTTTCAGTCTGATTCAACAAACAGTTAATCATTGTGAAAATCGCCATGACCCATTTCTGTGAGTGACATGTCGAAGACCCGGAAATGAAATACGGATGACATGCGATCGATGGTTCGTCACGCAGCGTGACGACGCCAGAAACTTGTCGTGCTCGTTAATCGGATGAGATTAATGGGTGAACTAAGCAATCTGCCTGTGTGCGAGCGATGGGCGGGAGCGCATCGAACGGGCGGCGTGCAGAGCGTGACTGCAACCGGGGCAAGCCGTCGACGCACGGGATGAAATCCAACCGTAAGGAGAGGTGTGTGACTGAAAGTTTGATTGATTTGTTGCGATGCCGCATTGTCAGGGTATATACTAGGGTTATTACCTAGGGTGTTACCCGCACAAGGAGTCCGCCATGCAACAAGCTACGACCGCCGCTGCCCCGACCACGAACTGGCTTTCGCGTCTGCGCGAACTCGCAATCCGCGCCGTCGACCTGCATCTGCAGCACTGCGCCGTCCTGGCTGAAGCGTATCGCCGCTAAGCAAATCGCATAAAGAAGGGGAGTACGGTTTTCGTACTCCCCTTTATTCATTGGCGCTTCGCGTGCCGCTTCGTCGATCCCGGCTGTTGTGCAGCCACGCCGGTTCGTCAGATGCCCGCCTTGTTCGCCGCGAAGATCAGCCGCAGACCGAGCGCCGCGATGGCGCCTGCCGCGATCCGGTCGATCCACGTCTTCGCGTGCAGATAGATTTCGCGCGGGCGCCGGCTCGAGAAACACAGCGCCACGATCGTGTACCAGCCGAACTCCACCGCGAAGACCAGCGGCGGCAGCACGAAGTAGCACCACACGGGCGGATGCTGCGGCAGCAGCGCCGCAAAGATACTGCCGTACCAGATCGCCGTCTTCGGATTGCTGAGCTGAGTCGTCAGGCCGATCCAGAACGATTTCTTCGCGCTGCCGCCGTGCGCTGCACCCGCATTGCCCATCTCGATCGGATGCGCGGCGCCGCGCCAGATCTTCGACGCCATATAGATCAGATACAGGCCGCCCGCCACTTTCAGGCCGATATACAGCCATTCGACGGCGACCAGCAGCGTGTACAGGCCGGCGAGCGCAATGCCGCCGAAGAAAATCCCGCCAATGCCCATACCCAACGCCGTCGAGAGTCCGTCGCCGCGAGACAGGCTGATCGAGTTTCGCGCGACGAGCACGAAACTCGGGCCAGGAATCATCGCGCCCATCAACAACGCGACGAGAATAGCGAATACGGCAGCGGAAGCGGACATCGAACGGTCTCCTTGATGGCGTCTACAGGTTTGAACGTGTGCCGACAGGATAGAGGCAAGACTCAAGCTTCACAACGCCCATGCAGCGCACGACGCGCGCGCGCGGGACGGCGGGCGGACGACTTGCTAGAGTAGCGCGATGGACGAAAACGAACGTATCAGACGCGCCGTGTCATGGCTGCGCGAAGCCGACGGTCTGCTGGTGACGGCAGGCGCGGGGATGGGCGTCGATTCAGGCTTGCCCGATTATCGCGGTGCAGAGGGCTTCTGGCGCGCCTATCCCGCGTTGAAGCAGCATCGCCTGACCTTTCAGGATATGGCGAATCCGCGCGTGATGGCGCTGCATCCGCGGCTCTGCTGGGGCTTCTATGGACATCGGCTCGATCTGTACCGGCGCACCGTGCCGCATCCGGGATTCGAGATGCTGCGTCGATGGGCGAAAGCGCTGCCGCGCGGCATCTTCGCATTCACCAGCAACGTCGACGGGCAGTTCCAGGCAGCGGGATTCGACGATGCATCGGTGGCCGAATGCCACGGTTCGATTCACATGCTGCAATGCTCGGAGGTGTGCCACGACGGCTTGTGGCGTGCGGACGACGTGCAGCCCGTGGTCGACGAATCGACCTGCGAACTCGTGAGCGAATTGCCGCGCTGTCCCGCGTGCGGCGCCGTCGCGCGGCCCAACATCCTGATGTTCGGCGACTACGACTGGATCGCATTGCGCACCGAGGAGCAGGAAGCGCGTCTGCACGCGTGGCTGTCGACGGTCGAGCAGCTCGTCGTGATCGAAATCGGCGCAGGCAAGGCGATTCCGACCGTACGGTATTTCAGCGAGCAAAACGGTCCGCGCGTGATCCGCATTAATCCACGCGATTTCGGCATTGCGCCTCATCACGGTATCGGGCTCGCGCGAGGCGGAATCGAGGGCCTGCAGTTGCTTGATCGCGCGCTGCGGGGATAGCAGACGGCACCGCATACATAGTGCCGTCCGAAGTCCCCCGGCTGTTTAAACGGCATCCGGCTGTGGAGTCCACGCGGGCTCGCGCTGACTGATGCGCCGCACGGCCACGCGCGCCTGCTGCCTGCGTACGATCGAACGCGCGGCACGAGCGAGCGCGAGGTCGAGCGCGCCGCGCCAGTCTCTCGCAATCGACGTCACCACGACGGGCGTCGCATCCGGTGTCTGCACCTGCACCTGGCAGCGTTTGTCGAGTCCGCCACGCGGACCGTTGATGTCGGACAGACTGACGGTCGCTTTCGAAATCAGCCAGTCCATGCGGCGAAACACGAAGCGGATGCGTTGGCGCGCGAAGCTGCGCATACGGACGGCTTCACGGTCGCGGGACTTGAACAGAACTTGCATGAGACACCTCCTTCGTGGGTACGGCTCAAGATTACGGTGAGGAGGTATGCCGGAAAAAGCAGAAATAAACGAAACTCAAGTTCGGGAAAACCGAATCTGCTCGTGCGCCGCCTATCAGCTGTTTGCCGCTGCGCCCAGCACCTTTTGCGTCAGGGGATGATGCCGCCCGCGTCGCGACACGATCGCGTGAATTTCCTCCTTCACGTCCGGCGAGCGGCCTAGCCAGCGCAGGCCGCGATGCATCGGATCGTTGCGCTCCGCGCCGAAGGCCGCGAGCGGAAACACGCCCATGCCGCGCGCGGCAAACAGCGCCATCAGCGCACTGTCTTCGAACTCGCCCGCAATGCGCGGCCGGATACTCTCCGCTTCGAGCCAGCGGTCGAGTCGCGAGCGCAGCGACGAATGACCGGTGGGCAGCAGCACGGGAAGGGTCGCGAGACTCTGCGGAAAATGGTCGATATGCGTCTTGCGCACGAGGCTGGCCGGCCCGTACCAGTCGATCGGCGAGGCGATCAGGCGTTCGCTGGACAGACGCAGATTCGAATTGTGCGGCGCGGGCTGGCTGGACAACACGAGATCCAGATGATGATGCGCCAGTTCCGCCAGCAGGTCTTCCGCTTCGCCTTCATGACAGAGCAGCCGCAAAGAGGGCGTGTCGAGCACGTTCGCGAGAATCGCGTGGACGGCCAGCTTCGAAATGCCGTCGGTCAAACCGACTGCAAAACGCGCGACTTTACCGCCTGCTGCTTCCCGCACGTCGTCGTGCAGTGCGCGCCCAAGCTGAAAAATTTCCTCCGCGCGTGCGTAGGCCGCCTGTCCCGCCTCCGTCATCGCGACACCGCGCCCTGACGGTTTCAGCAGTTGATGTCCGAGCGACTTTTCCAGCTCGCGCACCTGCGCGCTGATGGTTTGCACCGCCATGTCGAGCCGTTCGGCAGCGCGTGCAAAGCCCCCTTCCTTCACGACAACCCAGAAATAGTGCAAGTGCCGGTAGTTGAGCATGTCTGTCTCACTTCGAAAAAACCGAACTGACTATCAGCTTACCACTGGTTTTTCCGAATGCGCAGTCAGGCGATCATGCGTGCAACAGGCTGTGATGCAGTAATCGGCCGCTTATTTTCAACGGACAACGGACAACAACGCGCGCAAATGGATTCCTTACTGACACTCGCCGCCGATCCCGCAGCATGGGCTGCACTCGTGACACTCGTCGTGATGGAGGTCGTGCTCGGCATCGACAACCTGATCTTCATCTCCATTCTGAGCAACAAGCTGCCTGAAGCGCAGCGCGCGCGAACCCAGCGCATCGGCATCATGCTGGCGCTGGTGATGAGGCTCGGCCTGCTCAGCACGGTCGCGTGGATTGCGCGCCTGACGGAGCCCGTGTTTTCGGTGTTCGACCATGCGTTCTCGTGGCGCGACCTGATTCTGCTCGCGGGCGGGCTATTCCTCGTGTGGAAGGCCACGCGCGAAATGCACCATCACGTGAGCCGGGACGCCGACACGGTATCGAATCCCGCGATGGGCGTGGGCGGGCTGACGGTGACGGCGGCAATCGGCCAGATTCTTCTGCTCGACCTCGTGTTTTCCGTCGACAGCATCATTACTGCCGTCGGCATGACGGATCACCTGCCCATCATGTTTATTGCGGTGATCGCGGCCGTCACGGCGATGCTGTTCGCGGCGCGTCCGTTGTCGAAGTTCATCGAGCGCAATCCGACCATCGTCACGCTGGCGCTGAGCTTTCTGCTGGTGATCGCGATGACGCTGATTGCGGAGGGTTTCGGCTCGCACGTGCCGAAGGGCTACATCTACGCTGCGATGGCTTTTTCCGGCTTCGTCGAAGGAATGAACATGCTGGCGCGTCGCAGGCAGGTCAGACGAGAGCTCAAGGCGGCAACAGCGTATGTGTCTGCCATTTCCTCAGAAAAGGCTCGCACGGAAGGTTCGGCGCTCTCTAACTAAAGGAAGCGTTTCGGGAGCGGCGGCGAAAACCGCCGCTCTGTACCTGGATACAAAAGGAGCGATGCAATGAAATGTCCCGTTTGCAAGACCCCCGATCTTCTGATGACCGAGCGTCAAGGCATCGAGATCGACTACTGTCCGACATGCCGCGGCGTATGGCTCGATCGCGGGGAACTCGACAAGCTGCTGAACCAGATGCAGGACGAAGGAGAGCCCGCACACCGAGGCGGCCAGCATGGGCGCCCGCATGAGCACGATGCCCGGCGCGAACAGTCGTGGGGACGCCGTCACGATTCGTATGACGACGAGCGCCACAAGCATGACGATCCACGGCGCGATCCACACCGCAAGAAGAAATCGCTGTTCGATATGTTCGACTTCGATTGAGTCTCATGCGGTATGAATGTGGCCGAGCGCGCGCCTTATAGTATTACTATAACGATCCGATCGATGACTGCGTCCGCACATCGAATCAGGCACTCTCCAAGCGCCCGACGCCCGTATTAGTTTTTCATATCTGCCTAAAACGTGGGAAAAGGCGGCCTCAGCGCCGCCTGTTCGATTCAGATAGCCTGATGTTCGACTTGGCGAACGTGGGGAAAACGCTAATCGAAAGCGCGTGAAGCCAAACATATAGTTTGGCTATAAGTAAAAGTCAGACGCGCGAAATGCAACCTCGGTCATTTCCGGGGCGTGCGCGGCGCGCAGGATGTCCGCCACGAGCGCACATCCATGCCGGAGGGTCTCCCGACGGCGTTTTCCAGATTCACCGTCAGTTGCCTGTTTTGCAGCAAGAGTTGGCGCATGCGTTCATTCGTCGTCGCGTCAAGGCCGTTGTCGCGTACGCAGGAAAGCAGTGCCTGGAAAAACAACCACATCGGAGACACACATGAAAGTCGCCACGCGTCTGATCGCCGGAATGCTTGTTGGAGCGGCGCTCACCGTCGCTGCCAGCGTCAATAGTTTTGCGGGGGACAAGCAGATCACCTTGGGCTTTTCGCAGGTCGGCGCGGAAAGCGCATGGCGCACTGCGAATACCGTGTCGGTGAAAACGTCCGCGAAAGATGCCGGCATCAATCTGAAGTTCTCGGACGCGCAGCAGAAGCAGGAAAACCAGATCAAGGCCATCCGCTCGTTCATCGCGCAGAAGGTGGACGTGATCGCCTTTTCGCCCGTCGTCGAGTCCGGCTGGGAACCCGTGCTGACAGAAGCGAAGAACGCGAAGATCCCCGTGATTCTCACGGACCGTTCGATCGACGTGAAAGACACGTCGCTCTACGTGACGATGATCGGCTCTGACTTCCTCGAAGAAGGCCGCCGTGCAGGACGCTGGCTCGAAGAGCGCTACAAGAACGAAGCGGGTCCGATCAACATCGCCGAACTGCAGGGCACGGTTGGCAGCGCACCCGCGAACGACCGTCACGCGGGCCTGATGGAAGTGATCAAGAACGATCCGAAGTTCAAGATCATCGCTTCGCAGAGCGGCGACTTCACGCTCGCGGGCGGCAAGCAGGTGATGGAAGCGTTTGCAAAGACCTACGGCAAACAGATCAATGTGGTCTACGCGCATAACGACGACATGGCGCTCGGCGCGATCCAGGCGATGGAAGAAGCAGGCATCAAGCCAGGCAAGGACGTGAGCGTCGTATCGTTCGATGCGACCAAGGGCGGCTTCGAAGCGATGATCGCAGGCAAGATCAACGTCGACGTCGAATGCAGCCCGCTGCTCGGACCGCAACTGATGACGGCCGTCAAGGACGTGGTGGCGGGCAAGCAGTTGCCCAAGCGCATCGTGACCAACGAAACCGTGTTCCCGATGAACGTCGCCGCGCAGATCCTGCCGCAGCGCAAGTACTGAACGGAACGGCTTAACTGCTGAGACCGTCCGGCGCGCCTTGTCGCGAGGGCGCGCCGGATTTTCCATCACGTGATCGTCACGCTGCTTGTGTCATGCATATGGCCGAACAACCGTTACTCGAAACCATCGGTATCAGCAAGACGTTCCCGGGCGTGAAAGCGCTGTCGGGCGTCGACTTCCGGCTTTTTCCCGGAGAAATCCATTCGTTGATGGGCCAGAACGGCGCGGGCAAATCGACGCTCATCCACGTACTCACGGGCGTGCACGAACAGGACGCAGGCGAGATCCGTCTCGCGGGCGAGCCCGTGCGTTTCGCCACGCCGCTCGAAGCGGAAGCTGCGGGCATCCAGACGCTTTACCAGGAAATCAATCTCTGCCCGAATCTGTCGGTGGCCGAGAACATTTTCGCGGGCCGTCAGCCGAAGCGGCGCGGCGCGATCGACTGGAAAGCAATCCATGCGCGCTCGCACGCGGCGCTTGCCGGACTGAATGTGTCGCTCGACGTCACCAAGTCGCTCGATGCCTACCCGATCGCCGTGCAGCAGATGGTCGCGATTGCGCGCGCGATGTCGGTGAAGGCGCGCGTGCTGATCCTCGACGAGCCGACGTCGAGTCTCGACGACGGCGAAGTCGCGCGGCTCTTCGACGTGCTGCGCAATCTCAAGCAGGCGGGCATTGCGATCCTGTTCGTCACGCACTTTCTCGAACAGACGTACGCGATTTCCGATCGCATCACGGTGATGCGCAACGGCGTGCGCGAGGGCGAATATCTCGCGAAGGATTTGCCCGTCGAGGAACTCGTTGCGAAGATGGTCGGCCACAACCGGATGTCGGAGCGCCTCAAAGGCGGCGCGCCCGATACGCCGCAGCAGCACGCGGGCGCCGCACCGTTTCTGTCGATGCAGGGCGTCGCGCGGCGCGGCGTGATGAATCCCATCGATCTCGACGTGCAGCCGGGGCAGATACTCGGTCTCGCCGGTTTGCTCGGGTCGGGCCGCACGGAAACGGCGCGCCTCGTGTTTGGCGTCGACAAGGCGGATACGGGCACGATCAGCATCGACGGCAAGAGCACGAAGCTCAGTTCGCCGCACGATGCCGTGCGGCACGGCATCGGCTATTGCCCCGAAGACCGCAAGAAGGAGGGCATCGTCGCCGCGCTGTCGATCCGCGAGAACATCATCCTCGCGCTGCAGGCGCGGCGCGGCTGGCTGCGCATGATCAGCCGCAAGAAGCAGCGTGAAATCGCCGATACGTATATCGAGCGGCTCGGCATCAAGGCGCACGACGCCGAGCAGCCGATCGGCCTGCTGTCGGGCGGCAACCAGCAAAAGGTCGTGCTCGCGCGTTGGCTCGCCACCGAGCCGAAGATGCTGATTCTCGACGAGCCGACACGCGGCATCGATGTCGCCGCGAAGTTCGAAATCATGGACCGCGTGCTCGCGCTGTGCACGAAGGGCCTCGCCATCCTGTTCATTTCGTCCGAAGTCAGCGAGGTCGTGCGCGTGAGCCATCGGATTGCGGTGCTGCGCGACCGGCGCAAGGTCGCCGATGTAACGGGCAGTGCGGTATCGGAAGATCAGGTCTACCGGCTGATCGCTGGGGGTAGCGAATGAAGCAGGAAATGAAGCGGATTCAGGCGGTATTCAGGCACCAGCTGGTGTGGCCCGTGCTGACGCTCGTCGCGCTGTTCGTCATCGACGTCGTGCACCGCGCGAACTTTCTGTCGATCACCGTACTCGACGGACATCTGTTCGGCGCGCCCATCGACATTCTCAACCGCGCCGCGCCGCTCGTGATCGTCTCGCTCGGCATGACGCTCGTGATCGCGACGCGCGGCATCGATATTTCCGTCGGCGCGATCGTCGCGATTGCGGGCGCGGCGGCCGCCGTCGTGCTCGCCGACGATCCGTCGCGCATCGGGGTAGCGCTCGGCGCGGCGCTCGCTGTAGGTGTGCTGGCGGGCATCTGGAACGGCATGCTGGTCGCGTTCGTCGGCATGCAGCCGATCATCGCGACGCTGATCCTGATGGTGGCGGGGCGCGGCGTTGCGCAGCTGCTGACGGGCGGGCAGATCATTCCCATAGGCGCACCCGGCTATCTCGTGTTCGGCGGCGGCTATCTCGCGACCGTGCCGTGTTCCGTGTGGATCGCGCTCGGCGTGACGGCCGCGACGGCGCTGCTCGTCAATCGCACGGCGCTGGGGCTGTTCATCCGCGCGATCGGCGTCAATCCCGTCGCGACGCGGCTGGTCGGCCTGCGCGCGAGCGCGATCGTGTTCAGCGTCTACGTGTTCTCGGGCCTGACGGCCGCCATCGCCGGCATTCTGGCGAGTTCCAACGTGCGCAGCGCCGACGGGAACAACGCGGGCCTGCTGCTCGAACTCGACGCGATTCTTGCCGTGACGCTCGGCGGCACGTCGTTGCTCGGCGGACGCTTCAGTCTCGCGGGCACCGTGCTCGGCGCGCTGATCATCCAGACGCTCACGTACACCACGTACTCGATCGGCGTGCCGCCCGAAGCGACGCTCGTCGTCAAGGCGATCGTCGTGCTCGTCGTCAGCGTGATCCAGTCGGCCGTCGCACGCGCGATGTTGATACGTCAGTTGCTGCGCGCGTTTGCATTCGCGAAGACGAAACCGCTTACGGGGACTCCACAATGAACACCATGCTCGGGCGGCTGCTCGATCCGCGCACGTTGCCTATCGTCGTCACCGTCGTGCTGTTCGCCGTGCTGTTCGGCTTCGGCTCGGTGATGTACACGGGTTTTTTCTCGCTGCAGGTGCTGCTGGGCCTGCTCGTCGATAACGCGTTTCTGCTGATCGTCGCGATCGGCATGACGTTCGTGATCGTGTCGGGCGGCATCGATCTGTCCGTCGGTTCCGTCGTCGCGCTGACGACGATCCTCTGCGCGATATGCGCGGAACGTCTGCACTGGCCCGTGTGGGTGATCGCGCCGCTGGTGCTCGCATTCGGCACGCTGTACGGTGCGGCGATGGGCGCGCTGATTCACTTCTTCCGCTTGCAGCCGTTCATCGTCACGCTGGCGGGGATGTTCCTCGCGCGCGGCGCCTGCTTCCTGATCACCACGCAGTCGATCACGATCAACGAATCGACCTTTCACGCGATGGCGGGCTTCAGCGTCCCCATCGGCGGCGGCTCGCTGACCTCGGGCGCGCTGATCGCATTGCTGACGCTGGCCGTGGCGATCTTCGTCGCGCACTTCACGCGCTTCGGGCGCAACGTCTATGCGCTCGGCGGCAACGAGCGCTCGGCGCTGCTGATGGGTCTGCCCGTGGCGCGCACGCGGATCGGCGTGTATGCATTGAGCGGCTTCTGCTCGGCGCTCGGCGGCTTCGTGTTCACGCTGTACGTGCTGTCGGGCTACGGCCTGCAGGCGCAGGGCATGGAACTCGATGCGATCGCCGCGACCGTGATCGGCGGCACGCTGCTGACGGGCGGCGTGGGTTATGTGATCGGCTCGGTGTTTGGCGTCGGCATTCTCGGCACGATCCAGACGCTGATTACCTTCGACGGCACGCTCAGTTCGTGGTGGACGCGCATCGTGATCGGCACGCTGCTGTGCGCGTTCTGTCTGCTGCAACGGATCATCGAGCGGCACGCGGCGCGGCGCAAGTCGGACGGCACGGGGCTCGGCGCGAACGTCGCGAAGCCCGCCGACAAGCCCGCACCGACGCACGGCACGAGCACCATCGATCTCGCGAAGATGAGCCCGACGACGTTGAAGCAGTTGTGAGCTTTGGCGAGTGTGTCAGCCGTCTAATGGCAACGCTGTATCGTCGATCTGCATGCGTGCGTTACGGCGCGCCGCGCCCGGCGACACACCGACGATACGCTTGAACGCACGGCTGAATGCAGCGTCCGAGTCGTAACCGAGACGCGTCGCCAGTTCCGTCAGCGACGCGTCCGTTTCCTGCAATAGCGTGAGCGCCGACTGCATTTTCCAGCGCACGGCATAACGCATCGCGGATTCTCCGACCAGTTGCGTGAAGCGCGCGGAGAAGGCCGAGCGCGACATGCCGACGCGGTCGGCGAGCGCGGCCACCGTCCAGGTGTTCGAAGGATCGCGATGGATCATCGCGATCGCGCGTCCGATCTGCCCGTCGCGCAACGCGCCGAGCCAGCCCGTTTGCGCAGCGGGCGCATGCGCGATCCACGCGCGGATTGCCTGAATCACGAGAATATCCGCGAGCCGCGTGATCACCGTTTCGCCGCCCGCGTTCAACTGCTGCGCTTCCGCCGCGATGAATCGCAACGTGCTCTGAATCCATTCCATTTCCGGCGACCGCCACGTATCGACGCGAATCAGCTTCGGCAGCAGGCCGATCAGCCGCTGTGCCGCGGGATGATCGAAACGCACGAGCGCGCAGATCATCGTGGCGGGCGTGCCGCCTTCGCCATGACGAAGAATCTCGTAGCGGTTGCTGACGGCCTCGCGCGGCAAGTCGAAGAGCTTTCCGGCGGGCACGTCCGGCGCGCTCATCAGCCGATGCCCCGCGCCATGCGGCACGAGCGCGAGGTCGCCGGCGCGCAGCGTGCAGCGCTCAGCGCCTTCCACTTCGAGCAGACATTCGCCCGACGTGACGACATGGAACATCATCGAATGCTCGAACGGGGGCAGGTCGAGCGCCCATGGCGCGCTGAACTCCGAGCGGCAATAGAAGGTGCCGCTCATGCGCAGAAAGTGCAGCGCTTCGCCGAGAGGGTCGCCGGATTCGGGCGGTGCGTTCATGCGCACAGTGTAGGCAGCGGTGAATGCATCGTCCAGCGAATCGTCCGGATGTGTGGACGAATGAGCATGAAGGAAAGACTTCGGATCATTGTTCGTCCAGAAGCGGGCGGCTATTCTGGATTCACGGTCGCCGCACGACGCAGCGCCGGAACTGACATGAGCGGACATGAGCGGAGATGATCGATGAAAGCCGACACGATTCTCGTGCTGGGCAGCACGGGCAAAACAGGCCGCCGCGTGGTGGAGCGGCTCAAGAAGCAGGATGCGAACGTGAGGCACGGCTCACGTTCGGGCAAGCCGCCGTTCGACTGGGCAGACCGCGCGAGCTGGACGCCCGCGTTGAAGGGCGCGCACGCCGTGTACATCACGTACTTCCCGGACCTCGCGGTCGAAGGCGCGGCCGACGACATTCAGGCATTCACGCATCTGGCCGCGCAAAGCGGCGTGCGGCGCCTCGTGCTGTTGTCGGGGCGCGGCGAGGCGCAAGCGCAGCGTTGTGAAAACATCGTGCGTGAAGCCGGCGTCGAATGGACGCTGTTGCGCGCCAGTTGGTTCGCGCAGAACTTCAGCGAGGCGCACTTTCTCGAAGGGGTGCTCGCGGGCGAACTGGCGCTGCCCGTCGGCGGCATCGGCGAGCCTTTTGTCGATGCCGACGATATCGCCGATGTCGCTGTCGCCGCGTTGACGGAAGACGGCCACGCAGGCCAGCTCTACGAACTGACGGGACCACGCCTGTTGAGCTTTACCGAGGCCGTCGCGGAGATCGCGCAAGCAAGCGGGCGGCCCGTCCGCTTCACGCGCGTCGCGATGCCGGAATACGTTGCCGCACTCGAAGCCGCGCAACTGCCGCCCGACGCGATCGACCTGATCCGCTATCTGTTCACGGAAGTGCTCGACCGACGCAATGCGTCCGTGCAGGATGGCGTGCTTCGTGCGCTCGGACGGCCGCCGCGCGACTTCGGCGATTACGCGCGCACGACGGCTGCGACAGGCGTCTGGACACCCGCCGTCGAAGAGAGCGCACCCAGCTTCTGATTGAGCCAGTATGCGTACGACACTTCGATGTTCTCCTGAAGCGCGACGAGGTTCGTGGTCTGGTCGATCAGCAGTTGCCCGATCTGCGCGATCAGGTTGAACTCCTGTTCGACCAGTTTCGTCATCGTGTTCGCGCCGCGGATTTCGGCGCGTTCGCGAGTCCACGCAGCCCAGCCTTGCAGCCACGACTGCTGCTGCAACGTCAGGCGCTCGACTATGGCCTGCTGCATCTGGGCCAGTTCGCTCCAGGTCTGCATGTCCATGCCGAACGCAAACAGCCGCGCAGTGTCGATGCCGTTGGTAGCCGAACGCGCAGCCCAGCCGGATAACAGCACGGGCATTTTCAGCGTGTCCTGAACCGCGGCGGCGCGCGCGGCGGGGGCCGTCTTCTGGACAGCGGTGGCGGCCGAGACAACGGCCGTCGCGCGCGATGCGGCGGCTTCATCCGCAAAAGCGGGCTGCGTAAGCGTCATTTCATTCATAGCGGGCTCGTCAGGTAAGAGGAAGGTTAGCCGCCAAGCCGGCTCAGCATGCCGTACAGCGCCTTGATCTGGATCGCGTCGCGCGAGTAGTAGTCGGGCTGCTCGGGATCGTCGCTCGTGTAGCCCCACCAGTCCCAGCAGCCATCGGGGTTTTGCAGTCCGCCGCCGTCCGCGCCCGTCGCCTGCGGATACAGCACGATGATGTCGTTGCTGTCGGCGAGTTCGTTGTAGCCCGTCGTCGTGATGTAGCGGTTTCCATAGGGCGCCTGATTCGCGATGTCGGCGCGTCCGTACACGTAGTTCACGTAGCTGTAGCCCTGCTTGCAGCCGTGCAGCACGACGTGCACGCGTGCGGGTGCACCTTCTTCCACGGAACGCGGCACATACGCGTAGCCGAATTCGCCCATGCTGGCGCGCGCTTCGCCGCCGAAGAATTCCGTCTGGTCGAAGCGCAGCAGGCGGCCGCTCGTCTGTTGCGCAGCGGGCTTGAGACCTTCGTAGATATGCTGCAGGATCCGGTGCGACTGCATGAAGCCGCCCTGGTTGATATACGGCGGCTGGTTGGTATCGAGCAGCGAATCTTCGGGGTTGTCGGTGACGATCGAGTGGCCGGCGGGCACCGTGTCGTCGAACAGGATATCGCCGGATGCCACGCCGAGCAGTTCGTAAAAGCGCTGCGTGCACTTCACGACTTCCGAATACACGACGGTATCGCGCGAACCCGTGAACAGATAGATGCGATCGCCTTTGAGGTTCGACAGCGGATCGATTGCGCCCGCCTGTGCGGTGTCATGCGCGAGTTGCGCGAGACGCGGCGCGCTCGGTCCTGTTTGCGGTGTCAATGGGCTCATGCAGATGTATTCGGCGCTTTGCACATAGGCATCCGCTGCAAGCGGCGCCGCGCCGCGAAACGACTCGGAGCAACGGAACGGTCCGCCCGCAATCACGCCGACGCCCGCAAAACTCGCGGAATGCGCGAGGTGGAATTGCACCGTCATGAACGCGCCCGACGACAAACCGGAAATGGAACTCTCGCCTTTCCTGACGTTGTAGTCGCGCAATTGAACGATCTCGTTCGCCATTGAATGATCCCCCGTACGAGTAGCGCGGCCGCGATGATATTCATCGCGGCCGGTCAGATGTGTGACACGTGAAGGTCGCTTGTCGAGCCGCTATTTGCGGCGCTTCGAAGTCGAAGCTCTATTGGTATAGGCTAGTTTGCGCAGTGCAGCAAGCGCTTTATTCTGAGGATTGACACGCGCGATTCGCGTTCGTGTGCTGAGGTCTTTCAGACGATGCCGCGTGCATTGCAGTCACGCATCGCGCATCGCGCTGTGATGCATATTTCCTGTTCCGCGGGATGGGAGTTCATCGGGTGAGAACGCGTGCGACAGATCACGCAGCGGATTTTTCATGTTGTATGCTGACTCGTGACGAGCGTTGCGTGTGACTGCTACGGGGAGAGACGGGCCATGGACTTCTTGCGCCAGCTGTTCCATCGCGATGGGCCGAGCGGGCCGCCGATGAAAGCCGCGCGTATCGATGAAGCGATCGAACGCATTCTCGCCATCCATCCACGCATCGGCATGGTGAGCCGCTACCGGCAGCGGCTGAAGGATCCGATCTCGGTCGCGCTTCAATACGTCGACGACCTGATGGCGTCGCTGCCCGCCACGCTCGAAGCGAATGCCGACGCGTGGGCGGGCAATCCGGCTCTGCGCGCGTTCTTTGCCACGCCCGACGATATCGCCGATACCTTCGGCCGCTCCGAAGACGTGCGCGCATTCTTCGACGCGAATCCCGACGCAGTGGATCTGCACGGCACGCTGGGGATGGCGTTGACCGAGCGACACGTGCTGGGCGTTGCGCTCGACGGCGATACGCTGCATCACGACGTCGCGCAAACCACCCTGAGTTTCAGCGATCACCGCGTGCGGATCTGCGGGCGCACGGACGTGGCGCTGCGCGAAGAGATCGAACGCAGACTGATCGATCAGCTCGCGCTCGAAGGGCTGTCGATGCTTGCCGCCACGCGCGCCGCGCGGCTCGCGCGCGGGCGCGAGCTGATGCAGGAGCGGGTGGCGCTGCTGCATCGCCGGGGCACGGGCATCTCTTCTATCGCGGGCGGCGGCGCAACCGTTGAAGCCGACGAACTCCTGCACGTGCAGACGCAGATCGCGAAGAACGCCGACAGCATGGCCGCGCTCAGAGTGCCGACGGATGTCGTCGAGCATGAACTCGAAGGCATCTGCGAAGTGTTCGGCAAGCCCGCCGATTACGTCTACATCAGGAACCGGCATATCCGCATCGATATGATGAACGTGGTGCAGGAAGGCAAGGCGAAGGGCGGCAACGATATCGAGTTTCACTTCGTGCGGGTTCCGAGCGTCACGCCGCAGATGCGCGCGTTCGCGATGGTGCGTTTTCGCCGCTCCGATCTGCCACCAGGGGGATTGCATATCGACGCCGCGATGCGCGCTCTATAAGATCGAAGCAGACGTTGCGCCCATTGGCGAAGCGGAGGTTGGCGATGAACAGGGTCGTGCTGATGGTGTTGTCCGTGGCGGCAAGCGTTGTCGTTTCATTGACGGCGGATCGGCAAGCGTTCGCGCAACCGTCCGCCATGAAGCCGATGCAGGATGCGCAGCGAAAAGCCGAGCAGAAAGCGCGCAACGCGCAGAAGAAAGATGAAGAGCAGGCCTCATCGCAGGACAAGGCGCAGAAGCAGGACAGCGCCAAACCCGCGTCGTCGCCGTGAGTGCTTTGCGCGTTATTTCAGTTCTCGTATCGATCGCGATCGGCATTGCGTAATTCGCAGTGATGCGGTGTTGGTGGAAATGCGCCAACACGCGTGGAAAGTCATAGACTGTTTGCAGAGGCATGACGCTTTGCGTGCGGACGGCAATCACGCTGCGTGGCCATATCGGGACGACCATGAAACGCATTCTGCTGGGTACGTTACTGGGTTTCTCGTGTGCCGCCATCGCGGCGCAGAATTGCGAAGAGATCAAGAGCAGTTGCGCGGCGGGCTACGCGCGCAATGTTCAGGCGTGTGGGCCTTCAGGCGACAGACGGGCGGGAATATGCCGGGCCGATGCGCATAACAAGTACATCGAATGCGTGAGGGCGGGCGGTTGCGAGGCCTGATGTCGGCTGTCGATGCATGTACCGATCACATAGTCACCGGATTCATCACCCGTGTTGCGCGCTCGCGCCCGGCGAGCGGGCTTTCCATGAGGAGAACGTCGTTATGGCTGAGCTCTGGGTAGGCAATATCGAAGACGGAACGAGCGACGAGGAGATCAAGTCCTTTCTCTGCCGCTATGGGTTTCCGCCGTTCGATTCGATTCAGCGCGTCGAAGGCACGGGCGAACGTCCCGCCGTCGTGCTCGCTTTCAACGACGTGGGCGCACACGTGCTGCAGAATCTGCAGCCCCGCGTGCACAACATGTTCTGGAAGAATCGCACGCTTACGGTTCAGGTCGTGCCCGAGCGCGACGAAACCTGATGCGAATCCTGTCCATGCGCATGCGCCGCATGGACCTTTAGCCGAGCCGGGACGACGGTTATGGGAGACGAGCGATGTCTGAACTGAGAATCGAAAAGAGCCGGGGCAATGGCAAGCATCGGGCTGGCTTGAACGAAAGCGCGAAATCATCGGGGCGCCTGAGCAGCAAGCAGTATGAAAAAGAACTCAAGGCGCTGCATATCGAACTGGTGAAACTGCAGGAATGGGTCGTACAAACGGGCGCCAAAGTCTGCGTGTTATTCGAGGGGCGCGACGGCGCAGGCAAGGGCGGCACGATCAAGGCAATCACGGAGCGCGTCAGTCCGCGCGTGTTTCGCGTCATCGCCTTGCCGGCGCCCACCGATCGCGAGAAGACGCAGATGTATATCCAGCGCTATCTCCCGCATTTGCCCGCGGCCGGCGAGATCGTGCTGTTCGACCGAAGCTGGTACAACCGCGCGGGCGTCGAGCGCGTGATGGGCTTTTGCACGGAAGAGCAGGTGGAGAACTTCTTCAAGGCCGTGCCGCTGATCGAACACGCGATCATCCAGTCAGGCATCATTCTTCTGAAGTACTGGCTCGAAGTCAGCGAAGAGGAGCAGACGCGCCGGCTCGAAGCGCGTATTACCGACGAGCGCAAGATCTGGAAACTCTCGCCGATGGATTTGCGTTCGTATAGCCGGTGGTACGACTATTCGCGCGCACGCGACGAGATGTTCGCGGCCACGGACACCGATCGGGCGCCGTGGTATGTGGTGAGGTCGGACGACAAGAAGCGCGCGCGTCTGAACCTGATCACGCATCTGCTCGGCAGCATTCCGTACAAGGCGATGCCGCGTCCGAAGATCAGGCTTCCCAAGCGGCAAAAGATGGAAGGCTACCGGGAGCCGGACCGGCCGTCGCGCTATGTGCCGGAGAAGTTCTGAGCGTACTCGCTAGCATCGGCAGCAGGCGGTCACGACGAAGCGTGCCGGATCGCCGCTGCAATATCGCGGCTGACGGTGGCGAGCGCACGGCTGTGCGCGGCGACGAGCGCGTCGTACCCTGAGCCTGACACGGGCTCGCGCACGGTCGAGCGGCCCGCGAGCAGCGCCGTGCGTCCCGCGACGCGAACGGTCCACAGTGCATCGATGGCAACGGCTTCGCCCGGCATCGAATCGAACTGCACGATGTCGACACGCACCCGCCACGACTCGGTTCCCGCGACCGTCTGCGACGACACCGACACCCGCTCCGAGCCGAGCAGCCGCGTCAGGTCGCCGGCAATGGCGGCGGCGACGCCGCTCCTCAGCGGTTCGCCCCAGCGCGCGAATTCGGCGAGCGCCACTTCGTTGCCTGAAACACGCGTGACGAGCTGCGGACGGTCGACGAGTTCGGGCACCGTGACGGGCCCCACCACGACGGCGCCATGCAGCGCATCGCTGCTTCGTTCGAGCGACGGATCGGCGCCCAGCGTGTAGAAGCTGGTCGGCGGGGATTTGCAGCCGGACAGGAGCGCAACGCCCGCGCACAACGACAGCAGCGCGGCGGTCTTGCATCCGGCTCGTATCAGCGGCTTCATTTCGCGTCCTCCGTTTTGCCCCGCAGCAGCGCTTCGGGATGCCGCTGCAGATAGTCGGAGAGCGCACGGAACGACGCGGCCGTGCGCGCGAGTTCGCGTATTGCGTCGCTCGTGTCCTGCTGCAGTGCCGAGTCGGGTTGAAGCGCCGTGTTCGCGGAGTCGAGCGTCGCCTGGGCGGCCGTCAGCGCATTCTTCGCCTGCGGCACCACCTGCGTGTTGAGATTGCGCATCAGCTGGCTGGTGCCGGCCAGCGTCTGCTGCGCGTTCTGGCCGATCTGTTCGAGCGGCAGGCCGTCGATGCGCGCAATGATCCGGGTCAGCGATTCCTGCAGCGATTGCAGCCCGCTCGGCGTGGTCGGGAGTTCAGGCGGCGAACGGCTCCAGTTGACTTGCGCTTTCGGCGCATCCGGGAAGAAGTCGAGCGCGATATACAGTTGGCCCGTGATCAGACTGCCCGTCTTGAGTTGCGCCCGCAAACCGCGCGCGACGAGAAAATCGGCGAGTGCGTGCGGGTCGTCGCCGAGGCGGCCGCCTTTCGGTTGCGTCGCATAGCGCGACGTGAAGCGCTCGGGAAAGAGCTTGACCTCGACAGGAATGCTGATGCGCCGCGTGACGGGATCGAAGCGCGTATAGATCGCGGAGACTTCGCCGACCGTGATGCCGCGAAAGTCGACGGGCGCGCCCACGACGAGGCCACGCACCGAGCCGTGGAAATCGAACGCAAATTGCTCGACGATATTCTCGCGCAGCTTCATCGCGTCGGCGCGCGTGGCGAAGAGCGGGAAGACCGCGTTGGACGCGGCCTCGGGCTGATTGAGCGACTGTGCCGGCGTCTCGAAGGCGAGGCCGCCGACGAGTATCGAGACCACCGATTGCGTGTTGATCTGCACGCCCTCCGTACCGAGCGTGACGTCGATGCCACCCGCCTGCCAGAAGCGCGAATCGCTGTTCACGTAGCGGTCGTACGGTGCGTTGATGAACACGTGCAGCGTGATGCCGCCGCCGTCCTTGTCGAGTTCGAACGACGTCACCTGGCCGACCTGCAGACGCCGGAAATAGATGGGCGTGCCGACGTCGACGGAGCCGAGATCGGTGGCTTTCAGCACGAACTCGCGGCCCGGCACGTCGCTCGCGAACACGGGCGGAACTTCGAGCCCTGTGTAGTCGCGCCGCTCCTGTTTCGTCTTGCCGATGTCCATGCCGATGAACGCGCCCGACAGCAGCGTACTGATGCCCGACACCGTGCCGCCGGCGATGCGCGGCCGCACGACCCAGAAGCGTGTGTCGTCGACCAGCATGTCGGTGGCGTCGCGCGTGAGTTCGGCTGTTGCGATCACGCGCTTATAGTCCTGCGACAGCGCGACTTTCTTCACGACGCCGATATCGACTTCCTTGAACTTGATCTTCGTCTTGCCCGCTTCGAGTCCTTCGCCCGTCTTGAAGCTGATCGTGATGGTCGGACCTTGCGAGAGTATGGCCTGCACGGCGAGCCAGATGCCGACCAGCACGGCGACGACAGGCACGATCCAGATCCACTGGATGCGCCAGCGCCTGTTCGGCTCAGCGACGGCCTCGGGTAGCTCGGGCGGGTGGCTCATTCGGGTTGCCTCATGCTCCAGACGAGCCGTCGCGCGCGTGACGACGTGATGCGCGCGATTGGGGAGAGGGCGCTCATTTCACTTCCTGTTTCGCCGCATCCGGCGCTTGCCGGGCGTCGCCCGCCTGCGCCTGAGCCTGAGTGGTCATCCCTTCAGCCGTAATGATCCAGCCGCCACCCATCGCCTTGTACAGATTCACATACGACACCAGCACGCCCGCCTGCGTCTGCGTCTGGTTCAACTGCGCGTTGAACAGACTGCGCTCGGCATCGAGCACTTCGATATAGCTCGTATAGCCGCCTTCATAGCGCAGCCTCGCGAGATGCGCATACGTCGCGAGCGCCTCGACCTGCCGGCCCTGCACATCGAACTGCTCACGCAGCTTCTGCGACGAGATCAGCGCATCGTCGACTTCCTGAAACGCGACCTGAATCGCCTTGCGGTACGAATACAGCGCCTGCTGCTGCACGGCCTCGGCCTGTTTCACCTGACCGGCGATCGCGCCGCCTTCGAAGATCGGCTGCGTCACCGATCCGGCAAACGACCACACGCGCGCCGGTCCCGTAAAGAGCTTCGAGAACTGGCCGCTCTGCGTGCCGAGCAGCCCCGTGATCGAAATCTGCGGGAAATACAGCGCTTTTGCCGCACCGATCTGCGCATTGGCGGAAACGAGATCCTGCTCGGCCTGACGCAGATCGGGTCTTCGTTCGAGCAGATCCGACGGCAGCCCGGCGGGCACGGCAGGCGCCGCCAGTTCGCCGAGCGCCCGGCCACGCAGGATATCGCCCGGATTGCGCCCCAGCAGCACGGAGAGTGCGTCTTCCTGCTGCGCGATCTGCGCCTCGATCTGCGGAATGCGCGCGCGCGAGTCCTCGTATTCCGACTGGCTTTGCGCGAGTTCCATCTGCGAGACCTCGCCGCCCTGGAAGCGCAGTTCGAACACGTGCACCGATTCCGCGCGGCTCGTCGTGGTCGCGTTCGCGATCTCCAGCTGCCGGTCGAGACTGCGCAGGTTGATATACGAGGACGCCACCGACGACACCAGCGTCAGGATCGTGCCGCGCTTCGCTTCTTCCGTCGACAGCAGGCTCGCGCGCGCCGCTTCCGTCAGGCGCCGGTTGTGGCCGAACAGGTCGATTTCCCACGACGCCGACAGCGCGAGCTGATACGAGTTGAACACGGGGCTGGTCACATTCGAGAACAGCGGCGAGGACGTCGAGATGCGCTGACGCGCGGCATCGAAACCCGCGTCGACGTGCGGCAGCAGTGCGGCGCGCGTCGTGACGAACTGGCCAAGGAACTGGTCGACGCGCGCGGCGGCGATCTTCACGTCGTTGTTGTTCGCGAGTGCCGTGGTGATCAGGTCGTCGAGCACCGGATCGTTGAACTGTTTCCACCATTCGGTGTTCGCCACATCCGATGCGTAGTTGTCGGGGAAGCGGTAGGTCGCGGGCACGTCGACGGGCGGACGCGAGTAATTCGGACCGAGCAGGCAGCCGCTCAGCGCGACGACACAGAACAGGCATGCGAAGGAGGTGGCGAACGTGGCGCGGCGCATGTCAGTCACCCTCGCGCGATGCAGACGGGCTCGTGCTCGGCCCGCCGCCGACAGCGGGACCACCCGCAGACGGCGGCACCTTCGGCGTCTCACCCGCCGTCGGTCCCGGTGAAGAAGGCGGCACATCCCCCGCCTTCTTGTCCTTCTTCTTGCCGCTTTTCTCCGACATCGTCTCCAGCACATAGAAGAACATCGGAATGAAGAACACGGCAATCGCGGTGGCCCCCAGCATCCCGCCGATCACGCCCGTGCCGATCGAATGCCGGCTGTTCGCCGACGCCCCCGTGGCAATCGCCAGCGGCACGCAACCCAGAATGAACGCGAGCGACGTCATCACGATCGGGCGCAGCCGCTCCTCGGCCGCCGTCATCGTCGCGTCGAACACCGACTTGCCCGCCTCGCGGTTGAGCACCGCAAACTCGAAGATGAGAATGGCGTTCTTCGCCGCGAGCGCCACCAGCATCGTCAGGCCGATCTGGAAGTACACGTCGTTGTTCAGCCCGCGCAGCAGGATCGCGAGCAGCGCGCCGAACAGCGCGAACGGCACCGCCATCAGCACGCCGAACGGCAGGCTCCACTTCTCGTACTGCGCGGCCAGAATCAGGAACACCATGATCAGGCCGAACACGAACACGAGCCCCGAGGTGCCGCCCGACTGCTTCGCCTCGAACGCCTCGCCGCTCCACGCGATGCCGTATTCCGACGGCATCTGTGTCGCGAGTTCCTCGAGCGCGCTGATCACCTGGCCCGACGCATAGCCGGGCGCCGCGTTCGCCGTGATCTTCACGGCCGGGAAGTTGTTGAAGCGCGTGATCAGGTCCGGTCCCGTCACGTAGCGCGAGGTCACCACCGACTTCAGCGGCACCATGCTGCCGTCCTTGCTGCGCACGAAGATCTGTTCGAGATCGTCGGGCTTCAGGCGATACGACGGCTCGGCCTGCAAAATGACCTGCCACAGGCGGCTCGACCGGTTGAACTGCGATACATAGAGCGAGCCGAACATCGTCTGCATTGCGCTGTAGACGTCTTCCACGGGCACGCCGAGCGTCTCGGCCTTGTCGCGGTCCACGTCGACGAGCAGCTGCTGCGAATCGGCATTGAACGTGTTGGTCACACCCGTGAGTTCGGGCCGCTGCTTCGCGCGCGCGACGAAGTCGTTCACCACCGCGGAAAACTGCGCGATGGTCGCGTCGCCCTTGCTCTGGATCCACATCTCGGTGCCGCCCGTCGTGCCGAGGCCCGGAATCGACGGCGGATTGAGGGGCACGACGATGCCTTCGCGGATCTGCGAGAGCGCCTTGTACGCATCGATCAGCACGGCGCGCGCATTCTGCGTGCGGATGTTCGCGGACTTGTAGCGCTCCTCGAAGCTCTTGAAGCCGACGAAGAACGTCGACGAATTGTTCTTGTTCTGGCTGTCGAGAATGCTGAACCCGTCGACCGTCGTGATGCTGCCCACGGCCGGCTGCTTCATGAAGTACCCGGAGATGCGGTCCGACACCTTGCCCGTGCGATCGAGCGAGGCGGCATCGGGCATGATCACGGCGCCGAGCAGATAACCCTGATCTTCGGGCGGCAGGAAGGCCGTCGGAATGTCGCGCATCATCAGCACCGCGAGCCCGATCATGCCGACGAACACCAGCAGCGCGATCACGACGCGCTTGATGATGAGCCGTACGGCGCGCGTATAGCCCGCCGTCATCCGCGCAAACTGGTTGTCGAACCAGCGGAAGAAGCCCTTCTTCTCGTGATGCCCGGGCTTGAGCAGCAAGGCCGCGAGCGCGGGCGACAATGTCAGCGCAACCACGCCCGAGATCACCACGGAAATCGCAATCGTGATCGCGAACTGCTTGTACATCTGCCCCGTGATGCCGCCGAGAAACGCGACCGGCACGAACACGGCGCACAGCACCAGCACGATCGCGACGACTGGCCCGGCGACTTCATCCATCGCCTGTTTCGCGGCCGATTTCGGATCGAGCCTGTGCACGGTCATGTTGCGCTCGACGTTCTCGATCACGACGATCGCATCGTCCACCACGATACCGATGGCGAGCACCATGCCGAACAGCGTGAGCATGTTGATCGAGAAGCCGAGCGCCTCCATCCCCATGAACGTGCCGACGATCGACACGGGCACGGCCAGCACGGGGATCAGCGTCGCGCGCAGGCTTTGCAGGAACACGAACACGACGATCACCACCAGCACGACGGCTTCGAAGAACGTGTGCACCACATCCGAGATCGACGCGCGCGTGAACTCGGTGGTGTCCATCGCGATCTCGTAGTCGATCCCTTCGGGGAACGACTTCTTCATCTCGGCGAGCGTGGCGCGCACCTGCTTCGACACGTCGAGCGCGTTCGCGCCCGGCTGCTGGTAGACGGCGAGCACGGTGGCGGGCTTGCCCTGGAAGCGGCTGCGGATCGAATAGTCTTTCTGACCGAGTTCGGCGCGGCCGATGTCCTTGAGCCGCACGATGGCCGCGCCGCCGCTTTGCGCGCGGATGATGATGTTCTCGAACTGGGAAGGCTCGGTGAGCCGGCCCGTGGTGGTGACGGCGAACGACTGCTCGACGGGGTTCCCCGTCGGCGACTGGCCTAACCGGCCGACGGCGAACTGCTGGTTCTGGTTGGCCACCGCGCGCTGCACGTCGGCGGCCGTGATGCCCAGCTGCGCCATGCGGTCGGGGCGCAGCCAGATGCGCATCGCGTAGTCGGGCGTGCCGAAGATGCTCGACTGGTTCGCGCCGGGAATGCGCTTCAGGGCATCGAGCACGTAGACGTTCGCGTAGTTGGCGATGTAGGTGGCGTCGTAGCGCTCGGTAGGCGAGTAGATCGCGATCACCATCATGAACGCCTGCGATTTCTTCTGCACCTGCACGCCCTGCGCCGTCACCGATTGCGGCAGCTGCGGCAGCGCGAGGTTCACGCGGTTCTGCACGTCGACCTGTGCAAGCTCCGGGTTGGTGCCGATCTGGAAGTACGCGTTGATCGTCAGATTGCCCGTAGAAGAACTCGACGAGCTCATGTAGATCATGTTGTCGGCGCCGTTGACCTGCTGCTCGATCGGCGCGGCGACGTTGTTGGCGACCACGTCGGCGCTCGCGCCCGGATAGGTCGCGGAGATCGTGATCTGCGGCGGCGTGATGTCGGGGTACTGCGCGGTGGGCAGCGCGAGCATCGTCAGCGCGCCGCCGAGCGTGATGACGATCGAGATGACCGAGGCGAAGATCGGGCGGTCGATGCAGAAGTGGGAGATGTTCATCGGATCGGGGGCGCCGGATGGCGTCGGTCGTCATCGGGTCATCGGGGCTTCACATCGTCAGGGGCTCGCGGGGCGTGTCCGGGTCTGCGCCAGCGTCGCGGTCGGCGCGGATGCGGCAGCCGCGGGCGCCGACGCAGGTGCGGCAGGCGTACCGGGTGTGCCTGAACCCGGCGGCGCACTGACCACCTTGATCTGCGCATCCGACGACACGCGGATCGCGCCATCGACCACCACGCGCTCGCCCGTCTTCAGGCCTTCGTTGACGAACCAGTCGTCGCCATGCCAGTCGCCCACGTCGACCACGCGCTGATGCGGCTTCGAGTCCTGGTCGAGCACCCACACGAAGTGGCTCTTCGCCCCCTGCAGCACCGCGCGCTGCGGCACGAGGATCGCGTTGGGGCGCACGGCGCCCGTCACTTTCGCGCGCACGAACTGGCCCGGACGCAGCGTGCCCTGGGGATTGGCGAAGGTGGCGCGCACGAGGAAGGTGCCCGTCTGCTGGCTGAACGCGGGGTTCGTGAAATCGATGCGGCCTTTCTGCGGATAGATCGAGCCGTCGGCCTGGATCACCGTCACGTCGAACTGGTTGTCGGCGGGAAAGCGCAGCAGGCCCTTCGCGATCTGCTCGCGGTAGCGCAGCAGTTCGTTCTCGGAGATGCTGAAGTTCACCCACATCGGATCGAGCTGGTAGACATACGTGAGCAACCCCGATTGCGTCGGCGTCACGTAGCTGCCGTCCTGCACGCGCGCGAAGCTGGAGAGCCCCTTGAGCGGCGAGCGGATCGTGCAGTAGCTCAGGTTCAGCTCGGCCGTGCGCACCTCGCCCTGCGCGGCGATCACGGCGGCTTCGGCCTGTTTCTCGTTACCCGTGGCGTCGTCGAGATCCTTCTTGCTCAAGGCGTTCTGCGCGGCCAGCGGTATCACGCGCGCGAGGTTCTGTTTGGTGACGAGCAGACGCGCCTGCTGTTGCGCAAGCGCGCCTTTGGCCGATTGCAGCGCGGCTTCGAAGGGCTTGCGGTCCATCACGAACAGCACCTGGCCTTCCTTCACGAGCGAGCCTTCGTCGTACAGCCGCCGCTCGAGAAAGCCGTCGACACGCGCGCGGATTTCGACTTCGCGCGAACTCTGCGTCTGCGCGGTGAACTCGAAATCGACGGGCGTTTCCTTCTGCTCGACGGTGACGACGGTCACTTCGACGGTCGGACGCGGGGGTTCGGTGGGGGCTTTTTTGCAGGCGGTGAGGGCGGCGAGCGCCAACAGGCATGGCCACAGCGTGAGCGCCCGCAGCGGCCGTTTGCGGGCCAGCGCTTCGTTAGCAGCCAGCCCGCTGAAGTCCGATATGCGATTCGACAAAGACGCCATTAGCGCCTCCCCATTGAAGCGATTGCGTGCCCGTGCATCACGCGGCGCGCGAGCGTGCGCCGCGACGTCTGCGTCACGCAACGAGTATCTGGCAATCACGGGCGTCCGCACCATTGGACTTTGGTCCAATAGGAATCACCGGATTCGTGCATTACGCTAACCAGAACGCTGGACGCCTAATGCGACACATACGCTCTGAATGAATACGGCATCGTCGAACGGCTTGCTGAAGTACGCCTGCGCGCCCGCTGCCATGACCTGCTCGCGCATCTCATCGTCGTCGTACGCGGTGATGAAGATCGCGGGCAGCTTGCGTCCGTGAAGTCTGCGCTGCACTTCGACGCCATCGGTGCCGGGCATCTGGATGTCCAGGATCACGCAGCCGGGATCGTAGTGGGGGGTTGCGCCGAGCGCATACAGAAACTCGTCGCCGCTCGGAAAGACATCCGCCGTAATGCCGACGGAACGCAACAGCCGCTGGATTGCCCGACAGACGGAGGTGTCGTCGTCGACTACGGCAACAAAGCGTTTGTCCGCGTCCATCGATAGGTTCCGGCAACCCGTTCACTCATCCGATCCAGGCACGGCAGCGACATACCGGCAACATACCAGCAACACACGGCAGGTCACGATGCACAGCGCCGCACGATGTACTACGTTTCCTATGCAAGCAGACCCTAGGATATGAAATCGTTTGCACGCGCGGTATTGGACTTTGGTCCCATATGCGCGGACGAGAGGCCAGGCGATGCCGAGGGACCATCAAACGTTTCATCGCAATCAGAAGACGCCCATGACGCCGCGGCGCCGCTGGCTGTTCGCCGCCGGCGCGATCCTGTTGCTGACCGCGCTGGGGTGGGGGCTGTACACGGTGATCGAGCCTGCCTTCCAGACCCGTATCGTCATTACGACGGGCGCGGACAAGGGCATCTATCGCGGCTTCGCCGAACGCTACGCGCCGCTGCTCAAGCGCGATGGCGTGACGCTCGACATCCGCAGTTCGTCGGGCTCCGTCGAGAACTACCGGCGCCTGAAAGATCCCGCGAGCGAATACGAGGTCGGCTTCATTCAATCGGGCACCACCGTGCCGCAGGAAACGGATCGGCTGCAGACGATCGCCGCCGTTTCGTATGAACCGATCTGGGTGTTCTATCGCGATACCGGGACGGTCAACCGTCTCGCGCAGCTGCGCGGCAAGCGGATCGGCGTCGGCGTGCCGGGCAGCGGTCTGCTGGAGGTTTCGCGGGTCTTGCTGGGCTATAGCGGCATTACGCGCGACAACGCGCAGCTCGTCGAAATGGACGCGCCGAAAGCCTGGCGCTGCCTCGAAGACGGCTGTCTGGATGCGGCGTTTTTCATCGGCAGGCCGGATGCGCCGATGCAGCAGACGCTGCTGAACAGCGATCTGAAGCTGATGAGTTTCGCCCAGGCCGACGCGCTCGTGCAGAAGTTTCCTTCGCTGAAGAAGGTGACGTTTCCGCGCGCATCGACGAGCATCGTCAACGACAGTCCGCAAGCGGATGTCACGTTGCTGGCCGCGACGGCGCTGCTCGTCGCGAAGGACACGCTGCATCCGGCGCTCGTCTACCTGCTGCTCGACGCCGCGAAAACCGTGCATGCGGGCGAAGACTATTTCACGCCGCTCGGCGCGTTTCCCAATCTGAATACCGACGAATTCCCCATTTCCAATGAGAGCGAGCGTTATTTCAAGTCGGGGCGTCCTTTTCTGCAGCGCTATTTGCCGTTCTGGCTCGCGAGCTTCATCGAACGGCGCCTGCTGATCCTGCTGCCGTTCATGGCCGTGCTGATCGGCGTGGTGCAGGCTCTGCCGCGCATGCTGGAGTCGCGCATCAAGAAGCGCTTCGTGGCCGGGTATCGTGCGCTCAAACGGCTGGAAGACGAGATCTGGAAGACCACGCGGCCGTCGGCGGAACAGGTCTCGCAGTGGCGCGACGAAATCGAGCTGATCGACGAGCAGGCGAGCCATATACGCGTGCCGACGCGTTACCTGCACGACGTCTACGCGCTAAAGCAGGCCATCAGCGTGGTGCGGCATCGCATTGCGATGGCGGCGGCCGGGGTGCGCGAAGGGTCCTGAGGCACAGGCCCAGCGCGGCGCCCCGTTCGCCGTATCGCGTGAACGATGCGCTTGCCACGCCGCCAGCGCTTCTTCCAGATCGAAGTACATCCGCTCGCGGCCCAGCGTTGCGCCGGGCGGCGAGAGCTGTACCGCCGCGAGCACGCCCGGATTCAAATGCGCGAGCCAGACGTAGACACCGCGCTCGCGCTGCTTTTTCTCGGCTTCGGCGCATGACGCGAGCGTCGTCGCTGCGATACGGATGGTGCATTTTGCGGTGTTCGTACGCTTCCGTGTCTTCCAGGCCATCGCGAGCGGGACGCGCGAATCACGGACCGCGCCGCGCCGTGCAGTAATATGCTGGGTTCACCAGACAACGACCTTCTCAGGATGGACAGCGCACCTTCGTTCGACCCGGCATTGCTGCTCGCCGAATACGCCGACCTGCGGCAGCGCGCAGCCGCGCTCGAAGAGCAGGTGCCCGCCTGTCTGCAGCGCATTTCGGACAAGCTGCACCGGATCGGCGGCGACTCCGAGCTGGCGGATCACTATCGCAGCCTGCTGGTCGGCGCGCGCAGCAATGCGCTGGTGTCGATCGAAAACTATCACGAGGTGATTCCGTACCTGCAGACGGCGGAATCGGTGATCGCGCAGCTGGACGGCGCGGCAGCCCCGTCCACCCGCGACCCAGGCCGCGCCGGGCTGCTGGAGCGGCTCGACGAGCTGATCGACGCCGCCGTCGGCATGATCGATCTCGCGGAACAGTGTTTCGAGGACGCGAAAGACACCAACCTCGACGCCGTGCCGCAGTCCATTCTGGACGATCCGCTGCACCCGGAACCCTGACGCCCCGCGGCGCCGCACCCGCCCGGCGACCCCGGAATCCGGGGCGTGGGCGGGCAGGTCTGTTAAAGTTTCGCCTATTCCCTTCATACGTCGATTCAACGGTTTTGATTATGAGCACAATCCTCGAAAGTCTTCCGACCGGCCAGAAGGTCGGTATTGCGTTCTCAGGCGGCCTCGACACGAGCGCGGCGCTGCACTGGATGCGTCTGAAGGGCGCCGTGCCGTATGCGTATACGGCGAACCTCGGTCAGCCGGACGAAGACGACTATGACTCGATTCCGCGCCGCGCCACGCAATACGGCGCCGAGGGTGCGCGCCTGATCGATTGCCGCGCGCAGCTGGTCGCGGAAGGCATTGCCTCGCTGCAATGCGGCGCGTTCCACATTTCGACGGCCGGTGTCACGTACTTCAATACCACGCCGATCGGCCGCGCCGTGACGGGCACGATGCTCGTCGCCGCAATGAAGGAAGACGGCGTCAACATCTGGGGCGACGGCAGCACGTACAAGGGCAACGACATCGAGCGCTTCTACCGCTACGGCCTGCTCGTGAACCCGGATCTGAAGATCTACAAGCCGTGGCTCGACCAGACGTTCATCGACGAACTCGGCGGCCGCGCGGAAATGTCGGAGTTTATGCAGAAGGCGGGCTTCGGCTACAAGATGTCGGCGGAAAAGGCCTACTCGACCGATTCGAACCTGCTCGGCGCCACGCACGAAGCGAAGGATCTCGAAAGCCTCGAGAGCGGCATCAAGATCGTCAACCCGATCATGGGCGTCGCGTTCTGGCGCGACGACGTGCAGATCGCGAAGGAAGAAGTGACGGTCCGCTTCGAAGAAGGCCAGCCCGTCGCGCTGAACGGCAAGACCTTCCCGAACGCCGTCGAGCTGCTGCTCGAAGCCAATCGCATTGGCGGCCGTCACGGCCTCGGCATGAGCGACCAGATCGAGAACCGCATCATCGAGGCGAAGAGCCGCGGCATCTACGAAGCCCCGGGCCTCGCGCTGCTGTTCATCGCCTATGAGCGCCTCGTCACGGGCATTCACAACGAAGACACGATCGAGCAATACCGCGAAAACGGCCGCCGTCTCGGCCGTCTGCTGTATCAGGGCCGCTGGTTCGATCCGCAGGCCATCATGCTGCGCGAAACCGCGCAGCGCTGGGTCGCGCGCGCGATCACGGGCGAAGTGACGATCGAACTGCGCCGCGGCAACGACTATTCGATCCTCAGCACGAAGTCGCCGAATCTGACGTATCAGCCGGAGCGTCTGTCGATGGAGAAGGTCGCTTCGACGTTCTCGCCGCGCGACCGTATCGGGCAGCTGACGATGCGCAACCTCGACATCACCGACACGCGCGACAAGCTGCGTGTCTATTCGCAGGTCGGTCTGCTGGCGCCGGGCGAAGCGTCGGCGCTGCCGCAGATCAAGGGCGACAAGGCGTAACGCTGTCGGCCTTACGCGGCAGGCAGTCACGGGAACGGAGCACGCAAGGTGCTCCGTTCTGTTTTGTGCGACGTCTGCCTCGCCGTTTCTTCTCTTCCATCTGACGCGGCCAGCGTGTCATCGCTGCTTGCGTATCTATCCGTCGGCCTCGCTTTCAGCCGATGCATGTCCTTCTCCGTTTAAGTCCCATTCCCGTCCCGTTTCGGGCGCTTGCGAATCAGGCTCATCTGCCCGTTGGGTTCGAGAATGGCCGCATGCACATCGTGCAGATCGCGCGTGTGGAACTCGCGTCGCGCTGCTTCGAATACATCGGCGCGCGTGATCAGCGCGGCGGACATCTGGCGGCTGTCGAACCGTCCGTCGCGATACACCTCGCGTTCCGCGCCCACCACCAGTGACTCCAGCCACGGCGAGCGCACACAGCACCACGCCAGCGCGCGATGGATCAGCACGATCGCAAGCGACGCCGCGAGTGTCGGCACGACGGGCGAAGCACCGACGATCACACGGCTCAGCGTCGCGCCGAGCAGGATCGCGACCACGTAGTCGAACGGCGAGCGCTGGCCGAACGAGCGCCTGCCCGAAATGCGGATGCAAACGAGCGTCGCGACGAACACGACGATCGCGCGCATCACGGTCTGCAAGGCGGAGAGATCCCTGCCTTCGCCAAAAAGAGCGGTAATGACGTCCATATGGTGTCTCCCTGTCCCGTGGCCGCGCGAGACAACGACTGCGCACGGGGTCCCACGCGTGACATGCCGATGACAGCATTGCAATCGTTGTGCCGCCTGCCGCAACACACGCGCATCCGGAATGGACATACGTCGGGCACCTCCTATGATTAGGAGGTCATTAAGGGAAGTCACTGAGAGAAGTCACTGCGCGACGCGAACCCACCTGCATGGAGACGCTAAATGGACGACAGCCGCCCGCAACGCAAACCGTTGCAAGCCGAGGAACTGCGCAGCATGGACCGCTACTGGCGGGCCTGCAATTACCTCTGCGCCGGCATGATTTACCTGCGCGAGAATCCACTGCTGCGCAAGCCGCTGGCCGCCGACCACATCAAACGGCGCCTGCTGGGACACTGGGGCTCCGATCCGGGGCAAAGCTTCACGCTCGTGCATCTGAATCGCGTCATCAGGCAGCGCGATCTGAACGTGATCTTCCTTTCGGGGCCCGGCCACGGCGCGCCCGCCACGCTCGCGCATAGCTATCTGGAAGGACGCTATTCGGAGATCTATCCCGATCGCGGCGAGACGGAAGAGGGCATGGCGCGTCTGTTCAGGCTCTTTTCGTTTCCGGGCGGCATCGGTTCGCATTGCACACCCGAGACGCCGGGTTCGATTCATGAAGGCGGCGAACTCGGCTATAGCCTGTCGCATGCGTATGGCGCGGCGTTCGACAACCCCGATCTGATCGTTGCCGTGATGATCGGCGATGGCGAGGCCGAGACGGGGCCGCTTGCCACATCGTGGCACTCGAACAAATTCCTCAATCCGGCGCGCGACGGCGCCGTGCTTCCCGTGCTGCATCTGAACGGCTACAAGATCGCGAATCCGACGATCCTCGCGCGCATTCCGCACGAAGAGCTGGAAGCGCTGATGAAGGGCTATGGCTACCGGCCGTGGTTCGTCGAAGGCGACGATCCCGACACGATGCATCAGCAGATGGCGGCGACGCTCGACCAGTGTATCGACGAGATACACGCGATCCAGCGGCGTGCGCGTGAGCACGGCGATCTGCGACGTCCACGCTGGCCGATGATCGTGCTGCGAACGCCGAAGGGCTGGACCGGGCCGCGCGAAGTGGGCGGACATAAGGTCGAAGGGTCGTGGCGCGCGCATCAGGTGCCCATCGCGGATCCGGCGAGCAACGACAAGAGTCTGAAGCTGGTCGAGGAATGGCTGCGCAGCTATCGGCCCGAAGAGCTGTTCGATGAATCGGGGCGGCTCGTCGAAGCGTTGCGCGCGCTCGCGCCCGAAGGGGCGCGTCGCATCAGCGCGAATCCGCATGCCAATGGCGGCGCGTTGTGCAAGGCGCTCGATCTGCCCGAGTTCCGCGATTACGCGGTCGAAGTCGACGCGCCCGCGACGCGCTATCTGTCGCCGACGGATGTGCTCGGCCAGTTTCTGCGCGACGTGATGCGCCGAAACATGACGAGCTTTCGCGTATTCGGCCCGGATGAGACGTCCAGCAACAAGCTCACGGCGATCTACGAAGCATCGCCGAAGACCTGGCTTGCCGGGATGCTGGAATCGGATAGCGACGGCGGCGACCTCTCCGCCGATGGCCGCGTAATGGAAATGCTCAGCGAGCACACGCTGGAAGGCTGGCTCGAAGGCTATACGCTGACGGGCCGCCACGGTCTGTTCGCGACTTACGAAGCATTCGTGCATGTGATCGATTCGATGTTCAACCAGCACGCGAAATGGCTGGAGAAAGCAAAGCGCGAGTTGCGCTGGCGGCAGCCCGTGCCGTCGCTGAATCTGCTGATCACGTCGCTCGTCTGGCGGCAGGATCATAACGGCTTCACGCATCAGGACCCCGGCTTTCTCGATGTCGTGACGAACAAGAGTCCCGACGTGGTGCGCATCTATTTGCCGCCCGACGCGAACTGTCTGCTCAGCGTGGCCGATCATTGCCTGCGTTCGCGCGACTACGTGAACGTGATCGTCGCCGACAAGCAGCCTCACTTGCAGTATCTCGACATGCAGTCGGCCATCACGCATTGCACGAAGGGCATCGGCATCTGGGACTGGGCGTCGACGGATCAGGATCACGAGCCCGACGTCGTGATGGCGAGCGCAGGCGATATCCCGACGATGGAAGCGCTGGCCGCTGTCGAAATCCTCAAGGGGCTGTTTCCCGATCTGAAGATCCGCTTCGTGAATGTCGTCGACCTGTTCCGGCTGATGCCCGATTCGGATCATCCGCATGGCCTGTCGAAGCGCGATTTCGATTCGCTCTTCACGACCGACAAACCGGTGATCTTCAACTTCCATTCATATGGGTCGCTGGTTCACAAGCTCACGTATCGCCGCACGAATCACGAGAACATCCATGTGCACGGCTACGCGGAGAAGGGCAACATCAATACGCCGCTCGAACTGGCGATCATCAACGGCATCGACCGCTTTTCGCTCGCGATCGACGTGATCGATCGCGTGCCAGCGCTACGCGGCGTCGGCGATCATGCGAAGGAACGGCTGCGCGACATGCGCATCGAGCACCTCAACTACGCACACACCGAGGGCATCGACTCCGAACAGATCCGCGAGTGGACGTGGACGGGCTGACGCTCGCGCATGACGGCGCGGGCATCCAGCCCGCGTGCGACAGTCGTCGGGCCGACAAGCGGCAGGAGCCCGTCGTTGAGCGTCATTCGGTGAAGTGAGCGGTGAGGTGAGCGGTGAGGTGAACGGTGAGATAAGTGGCCCGCCGTTTTGCCGCTACTGGCTGGCCCCCGAAGGCGCGGCGCTCGTCGTCGACCCCGGCGTGTTCGCGACGGGCGCTACGCTCGAAGGCGACGGCGCGACCGCGCCGGATGCGTTGTCGCTGGCGCTTTGTGCGGCTGCGCTTTTACCCGGAGTGCCGCTCATGCCCGCCGTATTGCTCATCACGCCGCTGCTGCCCGATTCCATGGTGTTGCTGCTGCTCTCGTCCACCTTCTTGCAGGCAGCGGCGCCGACGGCGAGCGCCATCGCCATCAATGCCGCAGACACGTCGCGTGTGACTGGTTTCATTGTCGAAGCTCTCCGTTGAACGACATTTGAGGCGTCAGCACCGTCCATTCCCTGTACCTGAGCGAATGACGAACACGAACAGGGCTGGCCGGAATCTTGCGGACGCTCGGAGCAATGGCGCGCTTGCCACGTCGTCCGCCACGATGCTTCGGTCGCGATTCTTTCGCCAGTAAGGCCGCGGCGCGACGCTTGCTGTTTCCTTTCCAACCGGGCGTGGCCGCACTGCACGCACGACTTCACTAGCAAGGAAAGGGGCCACTCATGGCACAGACAGTAGGCGACTTCATCGTCGACAGGCTGCATCGCTGGGGCGTCAAACGCATGTACGGCTATCCCGGCGACGGCATCAACGGCGTGTTCGGCGCACTGAATCGCGCGGAAGGCAAGATCGAATTCGTGCAGGCGCGGCACGAGGAAATGGCCGCGTTCATGGCGAGCGCACATGCGAAGTTCACGGGCGAACTGGGTGTGTGCATCGCGACGTCCGGGCCGGGCGCCTCGCATCTGATCACGGGGCTATACGACGCGAGGATGGATCACATGCCCGTGCTGGCGATCGTCGGCCAGCAGGCGCGCGCGGCACTCGGCGCGCACTATCAGCAGGAACTCGATCTCGCCGCGATGTTCAAGGACGTGGCGGGCGCCTACGTGCAGCAGGCGAGCGTGCCCGCGCAGGTGCGCCATCTCGTCGATCGCGCGATACGCATTGCGCTGTCGGAGCGGCGCGTGACGGCGCTGATCCTGCCGAACGATCTGCAGGATCTCGAATACGAGCCGCCGACGCGCAAGCACGGAACCGCGCATTCTGGCGTCGGCTATTCGCCGCCGACCATCGTGCCCGCGCAGGACGATCTGCAACGGGCCGCCGACGTGCTCAACGCCGGGCACAAGATCGCGATACTCGTCGGCGCGGGCGCGTTGAACGCGACGGACGAGGTGATCGCAGTGGCGAACCGGCTCGGCGCGGGCGTGGCGAAGGCGCTGCTCGGCAAGGCAGCCTTGCCCGACGATCTGCCGTGGGTGACGGGCTCGATCGGTCTGCTCGGCACGAAGCCGAGCTACGAAATGATGACGTCGTGCGACACGTTGCTGATGATTGGCTCGGGCTTTCCCTATTCGGAGTTCCTGCCGAAAGAGGGCGACGCGCGCGGCGTGCAGATCGACCTCAAGGCGGACATGCTGAGTCTGCGCTATCCGATGGAAGTGAATCTCGTAGGCGACAGCGCGGCGACCTTGCGCGCGCTGCTGCCGTTGCTGCACGAAAAGGACAGCCACGCGTGGCGCTCGCGCATCGAACGCTGGACCACGCGCTGGTGGGAAACGCTCGACGAGCGCGCGCATCAGCCGTCGACCAGCGGCGTAAATCCGCAGCGCGCGTTCATCGAACTGTCGCCGCGCTTGCCCGACAACGTGATCCTGACGAGCGACTCCGGCTCATGTGCGAACTGGTTCGCACGCGACCTGAAGATCCGGCGCGGCATGATGGCATCGCTGTCGGGCGGGCTGGCGTCGATGGGCGCCGCCGTGCCGTATGCGATCGCCGCAAAGTTCGCGCATCCTGGCCGGCCCGTGATCGCGATGGTGGGCGACGGCGCAATGCAGATGAACAACATGGCCGAACTGATCACGGTCGCGAAGTACTGGAAACGATGGGCCGATCCGCGCTGGATCTGCATGGTGCTCAACAACGAAGACCTGAATCAGGTGACGTGGGAGCAGCGCGTGATGGAAGGCGATCCGAAGTTCGACGCATCGCAGAAAGTGCCGAACGTGCCGTATCACCGGTTTGCGGAGATGCTCGGACTGACGGGCATTTATGTCGACGATGCCGAACAGCTGGCCGATGCGTGGGAAACCGCACTGGCCGCGAAGCGTCCCGTCCTGCTCGAAGTGAAGTCCGATCCCGAAGTGCCGCCGCTGCCGCCGCATGTGACGCTCGCGCAGGCGCGCGCTTTTGCGCGGACGTTGATGGAGGGCGATCCGAAGGAGGGCAGCGTGATCGCGAATACCGCGCGCCAGGTGTTGGGCTCCGTGCTTCCGGGCGGCAAGGACTGAGGCTCCGCTTCGTGCCGTGTAAATAGCGCACATTGTGATGTAAATCGTGCGGAGCGTGCCGATTACAGCGAGATTACCCCGATGCCCGCATGATTCGGGCCGCCCGGGAAACGCCGCCTTTTCGGGGCACGTTCTTCCAGTACGCATTCGGCCCGGTTCGTCCGGGCGTGCCCGATTTTTGCTGGAAGATTCTTGCTGGCAGCATGGCGGGCGCATCACGTGTGGCGGCAAGCGGACATCGAACTGGGGGAGTGCAAGCGGATGCATGGCAGGCCGGAAAACGCGGAGCGCGGTGGCGCAGCAAAGCGGGCCATGGGCTCGATGGCCGTTTCCGCTTCCTGTGCTGCGTCGGCGGCCGGGCTGATGGCCGCGCATCGCCAGGCACATGGCGCGCCCCTCAATTACTTTCTTCATGCGGGCGGCCCTGCCGCCGGGCCGTCGATGCATCTCGGCTGGGCGCTTGCCGCACTGTCGATGTCGGTGGTCGTGATCGTCGCGCTGCTGCTCGTAATAGCGCTTGCGCGCCGCCGTCGCGTGCCGGCGGACGCGCGTCTCGCGCACGGCGAAACCGCCGCGCTGCGCTGGATTTATGCGGGCACGGGCATTTCGTCGGTCGCGCTGATCGCGGCGCTCGTCTATACGCTCGTCACGCTGGATTCCGTCGCTGCGCCGTCGCGCGCGCCCACGTTGACGCTGACGGTGACGGCCTACGACTGGTGGTGGAAAATCGAATACGGCGAGGCGGACGGCGCGCCCGCGTTCGTCACGGCGAACGAGATTCACATTCCCGTCGGCGAGCCCGTGAAGATCGTGTTGCAAAGCGCCGACGTGATCCACGCGTTCTGGGTGCCGCAACTGGCAGGCAAGACGCAGACGATTCCCGGCCAGACCAACGAGCAATGGATTCAGGCCGACGCGCCCGGTGTCTATCGCGGGCAATGCTCGCAGTTCTGCGGCGCGCAGCACGCGCACATGGCCTTCGAAGTCGTCGCGCAGGACCGCCCGGGTTTCGACGCATGGCGCCGCGCGCAGGCGCAACCCGTCGCGCGCGAAACGACAGACGCGCTCGCGGCGCACGGACAGCAGCTCTTTCACGCGCGCTGCGCCGGTTGCCATACGGTACGCGGCACCGATGCAACGGGCGTTCAGGCGCCCGATCTCACGCATCTGGATTCGCGCGGGCTGATCGCAGCCGGTGCGCTAACTAATACTCCCGAGCATCAGCTCGACTGGATTCGCCATGCGCAGCGGATCAAGCCGGATTCGCTGATGCCCAGCATTGATCTGACATCGAGCGAGGCAAGCGCGTTGTCCGCGTATCTCGCGACCTTGCACTGACGGGACACGCATGGCCGACACAACGTCCTCATCTTCGACCGCCACGCGAGAGCCGCTCGAACGGATCATGCCGCGCGGCGTGGTCGCGCGCGGCAGCGCCGCCGAAGCGCGCCTGCGCGAGCTGTGGGAAACACCGCCGGGCTGGCGTGGCTGGCTCTCGACCGTCGATCACAAGCGCATCGGCATCCGCTATCTCGTCACCGCGTTCGTGTTTCTGATTCTGGGCGGCGTCGAAGCGCTGATCATGCGCGTGCAGCTCGCGCAACCGAACGGCACTCTCCTCACGCCGGAGCAGTACAACCAGCTCTTCACGATGCACGGCGTGACGATGATCTTTCTCTACGCGCTGCCCGTGCTGTCGGGTTTCTCGAACTACCTGTGGCCGCTGATACTCGGCGCGCGCGACATGGCGTTTCCGCGCCTCAATGCGTTCTCGTACTGGATCTTCCTGTTCGCCGCGATCTTTCTCTATGCGAGCTTTCCCCTCGGCCAGGCGCCGGATGCGGGCTGGTTCAACTACGTGCCGCTGTCGGGACTCGAATACAGCACGGGACCCAATATCGACGTGTACGCGCTCGGCATGGTGCTGCTCGGCATCTCGACGACGGTCGGCGCGGTGAACTTCGTGGTGACGCTGCTGCGCATGCGCGCATCGGGCATGTCGCTGGATCGCATACCCGTGCTGGTGTGGGGCACGATGACGGCGTCGTGCGGCAACCTCGTCGCGGTGCCGTCCGTGAGCCTCGCGTTTCTGATGCTGTGGATGGACCGGCGCATCGGCACGCATTTCTTCGACGTGTCGAACGGCGGCCGCGCGCTGCTGTGGCAGCACCTGTTCTGGATTTTCGCGCACCCGTGGGTGTATGTCGTCGTGCTGCCGGCGATGGGCATCGTCTCCGATGCGTTGCCCGTGTTCTGCCGCAGGCCGCTGGTCGGTTACGGGCCCGTCGCGCTGTCGACGATCGCGACGATGCTGATCGGCTTCGTCGTGTGGATCCACCATATGTTCGCGACGGGCATTCCGGCGCTCGCGCTGTCGCTGTTCGGCGCAGCGAGCATGGCGATCGCCGTGCCCAGCGCAATCGCGACCTTCGCGTGGATCGCGACGATCTGGACGGGACGGCCCGTGTTTCGCGTGCCGTTCTACTACTTCGCGGGCTTCGTGCTGCTGTTCGTGATGGGCGGCGTGTCGGGCGTGATGACGGCCGCCGTGCCGTTCGACTGGCAACTGACGGACACGTATTTCGTCGTCGCGCATCTGCATTACGTGCTGCTCGGCATCAACGTGTTTCCGGTGATTGGCGGCGTGTACTTCTGGTTCCCGAAGTTCACGGGACGCATGATGAGCGAGCGCATCGGCAAGCTCGCGTTCTGGATCATGTTCATCGGCTTCAATGTCGCATTCTTTCCGATGCACATCGCGGGGCTGCTCGGCATGCCGCGCCGCATCTACACGTACGCGCCGGACATGGGCTGGAGCACGGTGAATCTCGTGACCTCGGTGGGCTCGTTCGTGCTCGCGCTCGGCATTCTGCTCTTTCTGTGCGATCTGCTGTACAGCTTGCGGCGCGGCGCGGCAGCGGGCGACAACCCATGGGATGCGGGCACGCTCGAATGGTCGACGACGTCGCCGCCGCCCCCCTACAACTTCGCCGTTGCGCCGACTGTCGCGAGCCGCCATCCGCTGTGGGAAGGGCGCATGGAAGAGGAGGATCGGGACGGCATGCGTTCATCGCTGAAAGAGGGCTTCATTCTCGATCAGGGACGCGAGGCGCTCGGCACGACGGCGCTCGAAGCACGGCCTGACGTCATCCTCAAGATGCCCGAAGACTCCTATACCCCGTTCGTGCTGGGCGTGTTCGCGACGCTCTTCTTTGCGGCGCTCGCGCTGCTCGCGTGGTGGTTCGCGGCCGCGACGCTGATCGGCTGCGCGGCGTCGCTCGTCGTGTGGCTGTGGCCGGAACGCGGCCTGATCCAGCGCGAGCCGCAGCGCGTGCAGGATGCGGGGAGCTGACATGAGCGAGACCCTGCACGACAACACCTACGACAGCCCCGTGCGCTTGCCCGTCGGCAGCGCGGGCGAGCGTTCGGGCGGCTGGTTCGGATGTCTCGCGCTGATCGTCACGGAAGGCTCGCTGTTCGGCTATCTGATCTTCTCGTATCTGTACCTCGCGTCGCAAAGCGGAAGCATGTGGCCGCCCGAAGGCCTGCCGAAGCTCGGGCTCGGACTCGCGAACACGGCGATCCTGCTGTCGAGCAGTGTCTTCGTCTGGCTGTGCGAGCGCTTCGTGAAGCGGCGGCGGCTGCATTGGGCCGTCGCATCGATGAGCGTGGCGCTCGCGCTCGGCGTGATCTTCGTCGGCATTCAGCTGAAGGAGTGGGGCAATCATCCGTACGGTTTGACGGCGCATCTGTACGGCTCGCTGTACTTCACGATCACGGGCTTTCACCTGGCGCACGTCGCCGTCGGACTGGTGGTGCTGTCGTTGCTGCTGCTGTGGACGGCGCTCGGCTACTTCGACGACAAACGCTGCCTCGCGCTGACGATTGGCGGGCTGTACTGGCACTTCGTCGATCTCGTGTGGCTCTTCATCTTCACGACGATCTATCTGTCGCCGTATGTGCTGAGGGCGCGCGCATGAGCGATCATCCGACGCGCACTCGCAGTGCGAACGATAGCCACGGGCTGAATCAGGACCTGGCGTGCTTCCATTCGTGGCGTCTGCTGATTGCGACGCTCGCGACGCCGCTTGCCTGGTTCGCGCAGATGTTCATCGGCGAAGTGCTGACGGCGCAGGCGTGTTCGCTGTCCGATGCGCGCCATCCGGGCGCGACGCCTGCGTGGGTGATGCCGTCGATGATGGTATTGAGCGTTGCGTGCTTCGTGGCCGGCATAGCCGGCGTCGTCGTCGCGTGGCGCACGGTGATCTTCACGCGCACGCGGCGCGAGCAGGCACTCGGGGAGCGCGCCCGCCGGGTCACCGAACTCGAATGGTTCCTCGCGCGCGTGAGCGCGCTGTCAAGTGCGATGTTCATGTTCGGGCTGGTGTCGACCGACCTTGCCGTGCTCGTCGTGTCGCCGTGCGGACGCTGGTGACGGCGATGAAGATGCGCGCGTTATCCATTGTCGGCACCGCGGCTATCGCATGTGCGATGCTGGTCGCGAGCAGTGCGTTCGTGCACCGCGTGCGCGCCGAGGCATATACCGCGCAAGTCGACACGCCCGACGCGAAACTGATCGCGAGAGGCGAATATCTCGCCAAAGCCGCCGACTGCGCGGGTTGTCATACGGCGCCGCCGGGCGGTCCATCCGGCAAGGAGCCGCTGCATCAACCGGCGCCGTTCGCGGGCGGACTGCCGATGGGTTCGCCGTTCGGCACCATCTGGTCGTCAAACATCACGCCGGACCCTGTAGCGGGCATCGGGCGCTACAGTTACGACGATTTCGAGCGGGCCGTGCGTGACGGCGTGGCGCCTGGTAACCGGCGGCTGTATCCCGCGATGCCGTATCCGTCGTTCGCGAAGATCAACGACGACGACATGCACGCGCTCTACGCGTACTTCATGCATGGCGTCGCGCCCGTCTCGACGCCTGCGCCGCGCACCGAACTGCCATTTCCGTTCAATCAGCGCTGGGCGCTGATGTTCTGGAGTGTCGCGTTCGCGCCGGACGACGTGTTCGTGCCGCAATCGACGCGCAGTCCGCAATGGAACCGTGGTGCGTATCTCGTGCAGTCGCTCGGACACTGCGGCGCGTGTCATACGCCGCGCGGACCTGCGTATGAAGAGCGCGGCTACGACGAGCGCTCGGGGCGCTACCTGACGGGCGGCACGAACGATCACTGGTTCGCGCCGAATCTCACGGGCGACAACGGTTCGGGCCTCGGCCGCGTATCGGAGGACGAGATCGCTTCGTTCCTGAGAAGCGGGCACGGTGCGGGACTCGCGACATTCGGCAGCATGGTTCAGGTCGTCGAAGACAGCACGCAATATCTGAGCGACGACGATCTGCACGCGATCGCCCACTATCTGAAGAGTTTGCCCGCGCGCGAACCGTCCGGACATTTCGACGACCGGTCGCACGCCGCGCTGCAGACCGTGCGGGCGATGAACACGGGCGACGTCGAGTTGCCGGGCGCCGGTATCTATCAAGGCTTTTGCGCCCGTTGTCACAAGGCGGACGGCATGGGCGAAGCGCTGAAGTATCCCCGGCTGGCGGGCAATCCTGCCGTGCTCGGCGCACAGGCGGATTCGCTCGTCCGCCTGATGATCGAAGGCGGCGAGGCGCCGCATACGCAGTCGGGCATCGAGGCGAAGAAGATGCCGTCGTTCGCGGGCAAGCTGACGGACACGGAAATGGCGCGCGTGCTGACGTTCGTGCGCAATACGTGGGGCAACCAGGCGTCGCCCGTGACGAGCCGCGAGGTCGGGCGCGTGCGGCACAGTTTGGGAAAATGAAGGACGGGCCGTCGCGACAGCGGGCCAGGATCGCGCCAAAACCTCCGCACAACGCGCCACATCGGCGCCCCAAACCGCATACGAATACTTCGCACCATTAAACTCGGGGCTTTACGGACGGATCGGACGACGGGGCCGCGGCTTGTCGCTCCGTCTTCCGATACGCGGACAATGAAGCTACTGACGGCACTCAAGCGACATCTCTTCATCACCCTCGGCAACACGCTGCCGATGTACGGTCCGTTCAACCGGATGCGCGCGTCGATGTTCCGCAGGGCGGGCATGACGGTCGGCTCGGGCGTGACGATCATCGGGCCGCTGAGCCTCGAACTGAGCCTGAACGAGGAAACGATCCGCGGCATCACGATCGGCGATAACGCGTATCTGAACGCGGGCACGCGGCTCGCATGCCGCAACAGTCGCATTTCGATCGGCGACGACGTGCAGATCGGGCCGCGCGTCTCGTTCGAGACGGCGACGCACGGCATCGTCTTCGAACCCGATCTCGGGCGCGGCCTCGATCACCAGGAGATTCACGTCGGCGACAAGGTGTGGATCGGCGCGGGCGCGACGATCCTGCCCGGCGTGACGATCCACGAGGCGGCCGTGATTGCCGCGGGGGCCGTCGTCGCGAAGGACGTCCCCGCCTATACGCTCGTAGGCGGCGTGCCGGCGCGCAAGATCAAGGACATCGACATCGCATCGACGGCTCAGCGCCAGGGCGCCATCGCGTGAAAAACGCCGTCGCGTCTGACGAGCGCGTGAAAGAGCGCGGCGGCCAGATGCACGAGGATCAGCGCGAAGAAGCACAGCGCGAGAAAGCGGTGGGCGTTCCAGAGCAGCGAGTGCAGTTCGTTGCTATGCGGCAGGATCCACGGCAATTGCATGCCCGCCACCACCACGGGATAGCGCGCGGCCGACAGCATGCCCCAGCCGATCAGCGGCAGCGCGATCATCAGCGCGTAGAACGCGAGGTGCGACAGATACGCCGCGAGTTTCATCGGCGCGGGCATGTCGGACGGCAACGACGGCGCGCCGCGCACGAGCCTCACCACGAGCCGGATCAGCGCGAGCACGAGGATCGTGATACCGAGCGGCTTGTGGATCGAGACCAGCGTCAGGTAGTCGGGCCGGATGGTCGACACCATGCCGACGCCGATGAACAGCATCGACAGAATGCATATCGCCATGATCCAGTGCAGTGCGCGCTGCAGCGGCGTAAAGCGGTCGCGGTTCGGGATCATTGCTTCGCTCCTTCGGCAGGCGTGTGCGGATAGTCTTTGTCCTCGGCGGTCCGGCGGTTGAACGAAACCGAATACGCGGCCGAGCGCGCAGCGGGGAACAGATCGTCGGAAACGTGGATGCCGGCCGGCAGCACGGTCGGATCGAAATTGAGGTCGCGGCACGCGCCGTCGGGTTCCGGCTCGATGGCGCTGACGACCAGCGTGCCCGCTTCCACCTTGCGGCGGTCGTCGGGCCATGCCTTGCTCGGATCGGCCGTCGGATCGCCTGGATTGGCGACGGTGACGACCATCGTCCAGCGTTGCGGCGCGCTGCGCACGCGCTGCGTGATGTCGGTTTCGAGGAAATCGGCGGGACGCTGTTTGAGTTCGTCGGCGGACACGGGCTCGGGCTTCGCGGCGGGCACGAACGACCAGCGCACGGCCTGATCCTGACCTTGTGCGTTCGTGAAGATAAAGCTGTTGAGGCTGTTGTACTGATCCTGCGCGTAGGACGCCGTCCACGGCGCGGTGGTCGCCCACGCGCCGAACGCGGCGAACTCGGGATGCGCGGCGATGAATTTCTTCATCGCGTCGGGATCGTCCTGTCGCGCCGACGCTTCGAGCAGCGCATAGAACGCTTGCGGTGTCGCGACGGGGAAGAACGGCGCGTCGATCATCGCCGAGCGCCACTCGCTGCCCTCCGGCGTGACCACGCGCAGGCTCAGGCCGCGCACGCGCACCGTGGGGTCGGCCGCTTTCGGATCGGGCGTGGCGAGATTGAAGCGTCCCGTCACGCGATACGAACCCTGCGCGAACATCGGCGCGCTGGAGAGCGCAGCGGCGGCGCCGCTGGATTCGAAGGTGCCCGTGAAGCAGATGCCTTTTGCATGGTTGCGCCGGAATCCCAGCGCGGGGCCGCCGGGCGGCGCCAGTGCATTGACGACTTTGGCGGGCGTCAGCCGCGACGGCGTGAGCCACCCCGCCGTGTAGACGAACGCGATCGCCACGACGCCGACGATGATCGCAATCAGGATCAGCGAGCGGACTGCGGACGGTTGGGAACCAGGTTTGTCGGCCATGAATGTCTCGATTCAGAGTTCTGCTGGCGGGAATCTAGCAGCGTCAGAAAAATCGTGCCGGGAAGGGACGCCGCGCGAGACGCGTGACGGCCATGCGCCGGGTTCGAGATAATCTGTTTCGTATCTGACCGGCGCGGCGTTGCACATGGATTCCAACGATGAAAGACGAAAGATTGCTTGAAATGCGCGTCTTCAAGGCGGTGGTGGAAGCGGGAGGCTTCACCGCGGCGGCGAACCTGCTGGGCGTGAGCCAGCCGTTCGTCAGCCAGAGTGTCAACAGCCTGGAGCGCAGGCTCGGCGTGCAGCTGCTGCACCGTTCGACGCGCACGCAGCGCCTGACGGGCGAAGGCGAACGCTTTCTCCTGTCCTGCAACGATATTCTCGATAGTCTGGAGGAGGCGGAGGCGCAGGTTCGCTCCAGCGAGCCGACAGGCAACCTGCGCATCAGTGCGCCTCACGCATTCGGCATAGATCAGCTGGTGCCCGCGCTGCCCGGTTTTTTGTCGATGTATCCGAAGGTGTGCGTGCATTTTTCGCTGTCGGACTCGAACGTCAATCTGATCGAGGACAACTTCGATGTCGCCGTCCGCATGGGACGGCTGCAGGATTCGTCGTTGCGCAGCCGTAAGCTGTGCGACCTGCAGCGCGTCGTCGTGGCTTCGCCGGGCTATCTCGCCGCGCACGGCACGCCCGTCACGCCGAATGGCCTGTCCCGGCATGCGTGCCTGACGTGGGAGTCGCCGCGCGAGCATCTGAACCAGTGGCCGTTCATGATCAACGGCAAGCTCGAGCGGTTTGCGGTGCAGGGCAGTTTCCGCAGCACCGACGGCACGACGCTGTTCCAGCTGTGCGTGGCGGGCATGGGCATCATGCGTCTCGCCGAGCATCTCGCCTTGCCGGCCATCCGTCGGGGCGACCTGGTGCCGCTTCTGTCCGACTATCAGGCCACCGACGACACCGCGATCCACGTCGTCTATCTGCCCGAGCGCCAGCTGGTGCCGCGCATCCGCGCCTTCATCGACTACTTCGTCGAGGTGTTCCGCGAGCCGCCCTGGCAGAGAGCGTAGCGGGATTTATATGCGGGCGTAATAAATCCTATTGTCCGGCGCGCCTAGATCGGCGACGGGTGTTTCCTTATCGTTACGGCCATGCGATGACCGCCCCATACAAGGAGACACACATGAGCACCGGCACCGGAAAAATCGACATCAGCGCACAGCAGGCCGAACTGCGCCGCACGATCTCCCATCCGTCGAACAATTCGATCTACCGGCCGAAGCAGGCTGGGCTGAAGTTCCCCGAACTGCCCGACTTTCCGTCCTTCGCGCAGGAGCGTCAGCACCGCAAGGAGCGCCTCGTCGCCGCCTGCCGCGCCTTTGCGCTGCACAACCTGGATTACGGTTTTGCCGGCCATCTGACGGTGCGCGATCCCGAGTTTCCGGAGCTGTACTGGACCAATCCGATGGCCGTGCACTTCTCGCAGGTGAAGCTCTCGAATCTGATCCTCGCCGACCACACGGGCAAGGTCGTCGAAGGCACGTACGCGCTCAACCGCGCGGGCTTCGTGCTGCATGCCGCCGTGCATGAGGCGAATCCCGACATCGTGGCGATGTGCCATGCGCACACCGTCTACGGCACGGCATTCGCGGCGCTCGGCCGCCCGCTCGACCCGATCACGCAGGATGCCGCCGCGTTCTATGAAGACCATATCGTCATCAAGGACGAGGCGGGCGCCGTCGCGGTGGAAGAGAAGGCGGGACTTTCGGTTGCCGATTACTTCAAGAACGTCAAGGCGGCGATTCACCAGAACCACGGTCTGCTGACCGTGAGCCGCCACAGCATCGAAGCGGCCGCGTTCTGGTTCATCGCGCTGGAGCGTTGCTGCCAGCAGCAGCTGCTGGTCGAGGCCACGGGCATCAAGCCCGTCATGGTGCCGGAGCATAGCTCGCGCTACAGCCGCGATCACGTCGGCAGCGAATACATCGGCTGGCTGCATTTCCAGCCCATCTACGACCAGCTGGTGCAGACCAGCCCGGACATGTTCGACTAAAACGGCTGAACGGCCAGCATAGGCCGTCGCATACACAAACAAACCGCACGGGCGCGACCATGAAGCGCGCCCGTGACGATTCAAGGAGACAACGATGTTGAAGACCGCTTACGGCGATGTCGTCGCGCCGACCGATGCCGAGGACCGGACCTACGCCAAGGTGACCTGGCGCCTGGTTCCCTTCCTCTTTCTCTGCTACGTTTTTGCTTACCTCGATCGCGTGAACGTCGGCTTCGCGAAGCTGCAGATGCTGACCGACCTCAAGTTCAGCGAAACCATCTACGGCCTGGGCGCAGGCATTTTCTTCATCGGCTATTTCATCTTCGAAGTGCCGAGCAACATCGCGCTGCACCGGTTCGGCGCGCGCAAATGGATTGCCCGCATCATGCTCAGCTGGGGCGTGCTGTCGGCTGCGATGATCTTCGTGACGACGCCCACCCAGTTCTACGTGCTGCGCTTCCTGCTCGGCGTCGCGGAAGCCGGGTTCTTCCCGGGCATCATCCTGTATCTGACCTACTGGTTCCCGTCCTCGCGCCGGGCAAAAATCACCGCGATGTTCATGACGGGCATTCCCATCGCCGGCGTGATCGGCGGTCCGCTGTCGGGCTGGATTCTGAACGCCTTCAGCGGCGTGAACGGTATGGCGGGCTGGCGCTGGCTGTTCCTGCTCGAAGCGCTGCCGTCCATCGTCGGCGGGTTTGCCGTGCTGCTGTATCTCGACGACAGGATCAGCGCGGCGAAATGGCTGACGGCTGACGAAAAGTCGCTGCTCGAGTCGGGTCTGGCGAACGAGTCGGGGCACATCGAAGTGCATAGCGCGAGCGGCGCGTTCACCAACGGGCGCGTATGGGTGCTGTGCCTCTGCTACTTCGGCATCATCATGGGGCTGTACGGCATCAGCTTCTGGCTTCCTACGCTGATCAAGGCGTCGGGCGTCAGCGACGCGCTGAATGTCGGCCTGCTGACCATGATTCCCTACGGCGCTGCAGCCATCGCGATGGTGCTGCTCGGACGCAGTTCGGACAAGAGCAAGGAGCGGCGCTGGCACGTAGCGCTGCCCGCTGTGATCGGCGCGGCCGGCCTCGTGGCGAGCACGCTGGTGCCGCACAACGTCGCACTGGCTGTCGTGTCGCTGACCATCGCGACGATCGGGATTCTCGGCGCGCTGTGCCAGTTCTGGGCGATCCCGCCCGCGTTCCTGGGCGGTGTGGCAGCGGCGGCGGGTATCGCGCTGATCAACTCGGTCGGCAACCTCGCGGGCTTCGTCAGTCCTTATCTGGTCGGCTGGATCAAGGACATGACGCACAGCACCGATGTCGGCCTGTATTGCGTGGCAGTCTCGCTGCTCGTGGCGGCCGCCATCGTGCTGACGATGCCGAAGCGCGTCGTCAACCGCTAAGACGGCTACTCGCTTGCGGACTGCGCGACGACGGGCGGCGAGGGCCGCTCGTCGTCGCGTGTGGTGAATGCCCACGCAAGATCGAAGGGCATCACCTTGCCCAGTTGCGAGACCTCGCCGAGCACATGCACGCTATAGCGTGTGGCCGCACGAAGTGGCTCGTAGGGCGTACAGATGGCGGTGTTGCGCGCCGCATCCGCGAGTGTGAGCGGCGCAATCCTGCACGCGACTTTCTTGCCCCGCTGGTCGAGCAAATCGACACGGTTCAGTTCGATATGCGCGTTCGGCCCGCCTGAAAGCGTGATCGGAAAACCGAGCACCTGGCCGCGATAGCGCGAACGGGTGCCCATCGGATCTACTGATTTCGATCTAGCGATTTGTTTATGGGCATAGGAAATCAGTAGATATACCGTGTATATCGGTAGAATTAGGATGGTGTTGGGAAGAGCCGGTGGAATGCAAAGCGGCCACGCCGATCGCTACCGGTGGCCGGTCGCAGTGGCAGGCGTTTGTAGAGACTCTTCCGTTCGCGCAGCATTTTTGAAATTTTTCATGCATGAGACGGCCGGCATGCCGCGCTACATTTCAGCACCGCCATACTCGAATGTCAGGAGCCAATGAACGGGGGGCAATATTCTGTCGACGATCGCGTCAGGAGTTGGGGGCGCAGCAGGGTGGTTGTTCGCTCGACCTCTTTGGGTGTGAGCTTGTCCATGTAGGCCACTGTCAGCAACGTAGGGGGATGCACACTCTGTATCTCTGCAAGCTGCTCGATTCTGCCTAATGTGACTTTAAGCCCCGTTCGACCGTATTGATGTAGGTGCGGCTCGATACAAGTCCGAAATCAAGCCGGCGAAGCCGGCGCGTCAGTCACGAGTGTGTGCGACTTGGGGATCGCCGATAGACGGCCGTCTACACCCCCGTGGTGTGCGCAGCCAAGTTGTGCGCACGGGGATGATCCGAGGCTCTGGATCGCTTGGTCGGCTGATCGGTCAGCGATTACTAGCCCGATACGTTCGGCCCAATTCAATCGGTACGAGACCGGCACTCCTTCCTGAAGGATATCCTCACCCGACTGCCGACCTACACTGCCAGCGAGATCGAGGCTTGACTGCCTCGTTGCTGGCAGCTGATTGTTATCGTCGGCTCGACCAATTCGTCAAGACCCATATGCAAGCAATCAGCGAGGTGTTTTGCGTCGACGCGCGGCGCCCGCCGGCTCGACGGCAAGCCGACCGCACAGCTGTTTGAGCCAGCGTCGAACCCATACCCGATCCTTGGGGTTAAGCCGCTCCAGCAGTTCGATGATGTCGCTGGCGACGTGCCGGGATCCCGTCGAGGGAGCAGGGAAGAGATTGCCGACCTCAATCCCGTAAAGGGACGCGAGTGCAACCAACCGTCCCGGAGACGGCCAGGACTTGCCAGTTTCAATCCGGCTGATCGTCTGTTTGTCGATTTCGAGAATTTCTGCGACTTCTTCCTGCGTTCTGCCAGCGTCAAGACGCGCATTGGCCAGTGCTCGCCCTACCTGAACTGCAATTTCCTCTTCCGCGCGACGCCTTCGTGAACGACTCTTTCTGGGGCTTGAGCGTTGCGCTCGCGCTTGCCGCTGTCTTTGCTTTTGCCGTCTTCTTCGCTGCGGTCTTCGTTGCCATCGACATCCCCATGTCAGGTTTTGAGAATGCTCAAGACGAGGCACCCCGAGGCAGGGACCGCTCGACACATGCGTCGATGCAAGCTGGAGGCAAGCGTAGCAACGGTTTTCGGTCAATGCAAGCAGATTAGCCCATAAAACTGGGCATATTTTAGTTTTAAGCAGGGCGAGGAAGAGTTCGGCGAATTACCGCCGCATTCGGTTTTCGGTCTGTCTGCATCGTCATCGCGACGTCGAGATCGCCACGTGGGTGCGCTCGGGCGCGATCACGCACGACGATGATGCGGGTCATCGCGCACGCCTCGTTGCTGATTCCGTTCAGGCGATGAGCGCGGGCACCGCGAACCATCACGCTGAGCGCAACGAGGAAAACGTACCCGCGCATTTGAGATCTGGTTCCGCCCGCGCATGCCGGGCGGCACGCCGCGTTGGGCGACGCGTGTCTGTTCGCCCCAACTGCGCTGTCACGCTCGCGAGCGGCGATGCGGACGACGTGGGCGCGGGCGCGCTTCCCATCAATACCGACGCACGCGTGCGTATAGCGACGCTACGCGAAGGCACGAGCGTGCAGCACGCGTTCCCGAGCCCGGTTCTGCCTATCTGGTTGCGGATAATGGGCGAATCGAGGTGGGGCATGTCTGCCTGGCGCGACGCGATGGGGTTGCGGTTCCCGATGAAGCGCAAGTTACGTTGACGGCGCGCGACGACACCGATGTCGTGCTCGCTGAACTCTTGAGACAGGACGACTGAAGCTTTCGGGCCGGACAGCAACGGCATTCCCCGAAGTAACTGGATTGGCGCGGATGAATGACGTGTCGCGATCTGACGGGTAACGTCCTCGCGACGAAGAAAGCGGGCCCTGCACCCGGGGGCTTGCATTCATCTCCCGGAGCAGGATGTCTGTGAATCGCCCATCTGACACTGGCAAATGTCTGGCGGCGTCTCCGACGCTGACGCGGAGATCATTCGGCAAATTACGCTTCAGTTTGCTGCTCAGCTTGCGGTGTCAGTCGGTTGGCCTCGGCCTACCGCATCGGGCGCCGATCGGCCAATTTCGGCCATAGTCTTGACACGGGCCAACGTCCGTTCTATCCCCAGTTGCCGACGCTCATGTGACGTGGGGAATTCATCTTGTAGTTCCGACGCATTTCCCCGATTGCCTTGCGCATGGCCGCAATAAAGGCCCCGACTGATATCACCGACACAAGCTAGTTGCATGTGCAACGTTCGTGCGGTGACCGCCTGCACGAGTTGTCTCTCGCGGATTGGTGCAGTCCACACAACATACTCGTGTTGTCCGTTGGCCTAGTACTTTACGAACAATGAACCTACGATGCTTCGCACAGACGGTTGGCGGGAAAGCGGTTCACATCGGTGTCAACTGCGTTTGCCTGGAGTGGGCAGCTCAAGTATTCGACCGGCATAGCCAGCCGTCCTCTCGGTGAACGAAAGGAACGGGTTTCGTTTGGATATGACTCAACTACAGAAATGCCATGAACCTCAATTTTGACTCTCCCATCGTGGTAGTGACCGGCGGTTCATCCGGAATCGGCTTGGCGACAGTTAAAGCGTTTCTCGACGAAGGCGCAACCGTTGTGAGCTGCGGACGAAACGCAGATCGATTGTTCAAATCGGCAGCTTTTTTGGAAGCCAACGGATCCAGAATCGACCGGCTGATCACACAAGTATGCGACGTCACTGACGCGTCAGCCGTAGCCGAAATGGCGGGATTGGTTGAATCGCGTTTCGGACGACTTGACATCCTCGTGAACAACGCCGGTCAAGGGCGATTCGGGACGTTTTCGTCGACATCAGACGAAGACTGGCTGGCCGAACTGGAATTCAAGTTCTTCTCTGTCATCCGGCCGACCCGTGCCTTCATCCCTCTTTTGCGCAACAGCCGTGCAGCGTCCATCGTTGTCGTGAATGCTCTCCTTGCCCGACAGCCCGATCCCAAAATGGTGGCCACTTCAGCGGCGCGGGCGGGTGTACAGAATCTCGTCAAATCGCTGAGCGCCGAACTCGCGCCAGCCATACGGGTGAACACGATCTTGATCGGCAATGTGAATAGTGGCCAGTGGGAAAAGCGTTACCCAACAGCATCGAAACCGGGGCAAACATTGGATGACTATGTACAGGATGTGGCAAAGGACAAACGAATTCCGCTAGGCCGGCTTGGAGCCACAGATGAAGCGGCCGCAGCGATCGTGTTTCTCTCGTCTCCACGCGTCGGCTTCGTCACCGGCGCGACGCTCGAAGTCGCCGGCGGTGTCTCGAGTTACGCCTGGTGAGGGCATCAGTCACGGTTGGATGACCTTGCTTGCTGCTTCAGGCGAGTTCTCATCTTGATTCGAAGTAACAGCAAGAGCGTGAGCTAGATTGGATTCTTCTGAGCACATATTTCGGAGTACGAGGTTTGTAATATGAAAGTAGATTTTTAGCTGCATGGAATGTCACCAGGCGTTGGTCTGTTCCGCACACCTGGCATCAGTAATCCATTTCTAAAGGAATGCCATGAGTTGTTTGATTAGATTGATTGCAAGTACTGCCGTTGTGTACTCGATCCTTGCAACTTCCGCGCTCGCTGATACTGCAGCAGGCGAGCACAACGGATCGACTGCCGCACCGGCGGGTCATGCGGGTGTTCCTTTTCCTGGTGCCCCGGAGATTGCTCCGATCGGTGTGCGCCTCGACAAATATATCGACGTGCCGGAGGCCGCAAAGGGACCTCCCATCGATCCCGCGAAGGGCTATCGTCTGGAAAAACTTGGCAGGGGACTCTATATGGTCACCGACAATGGCTATCAGTCGATGTTCATGGTCTATGAATCCGGCGTGGTCGTCGTGGATGCACCGCCCTCGTATGCAGCCAGGTTGAAGCAGGCGATTGCCGAGGTCACGACTCTTCCTATCACTCACATTATCTACAGCCACTCGCATACTGATCACATCGGCGGCGCCGGTCTTCTGGGCGGACACCCTGTCATCGTGGCCCAGGAAGAGACAAAACGACTGTTGCTCCGCGACGCGGATCCGGCGCGGCCCATCCCGACCGTCGTATTCAAGACTTCCTACCGGATGCAACTAGGTAGCCAGCACCTGGAACTCTCCTACCATGGGGATGGTCACGAGCCGGGCAACATCTTCATCTATGCGCCGGAACAGAAGACACTGATGGTTGTTGATCTTGTCTTCCCGGGATGGATGCCATTCCGGCGCTTTGCCGTCGCGCATGACTTGCCCGGCTGGATGGCACAGGTGGAAATGATTGCGAAGCTGCCCTTTGACAAGCTGGTGGCGGGTCATGTCGCTCGATTGGGGACGCGTGCCGACGTGCTAACTCAGATCGAGTTCGATAACGACGTGAAAAGCGCGGCGGCGGCAGCGCTAAAGACGACTCCTTTCGTGGATGGCATCAATCCGGCCGATGCTGGAAACCCGTGGGCTCTGACGGACGACTACACGGCGCGCGTCGCCGGATCTTGCGTGAAAGCGGTGACGCCGAAGTGGAGCAACCGGTTGGGCGCGTTTGACACGTTTGTGTGGGATGAATGCTACGCCATGGAGCAAAGTCTGCGCGTGGATTAAGAAACAGTTCCGAGCGCGTCTGTGTGACCAATGTCCGCATATTGGATGCTGGTCACCAACCCGTCATCTCCCAGGCGCTGCCGCTGACCGAGCTGTTGCTCGACATGGCGAGTGCCTGGGTTTTAACCCAAAGAACGGCAATGACCAAAATCGCAATCGTGTATTTTAGTGGCTACGGCCATACCGCAAAGCAAGCAGAAGCGGTGCAGCGAGGGGCTGCATCGATCGACGGTGTGGAAGTAACCGTTCTGCGCATCGACCAGGAAGGAAATCTCCCCAACGGATGGACCGATGTGCTGGCGTCGCAAGATGCCGTCATTTATGGCTCGCCTACCTACATGGGTGGTCCGGCGTGGCAGTTCAAGAAGTTCGCCGATGCGTCTTCCAGGCTGTGGACGAAGCAAGGTCTCAAAGACAAGCTTGCGGCCGGCTTTACCAACTCTGCCTCCGTCAATGGAGACAAATTCTCGACCATCCAGTACCTGTGGACGCTGTCCCAGCAGCATGGCCAATTGTGGGTAGGCACTGGCCTCCTGGCGGCGAATACGAAGGACAGCGGACCGAATGACGTGAACTGGTCCGCTGGATTTGCTGGTGCACTGGCCATTTCACCTTCGGATGCAAGTGCTGAGGAGGCTCCCGGGAGCGGCGACCTCAAGACGGCTGAGCTCTTGGGGGCGCGAGTGGTCGCGATGGTGCGCAGGCTCGGGTGACAGGCGAGCCCGACGGCAAGTCCCATACCTCCTTTGCCCGGAGCCAACGCGACATGGGCAACATCGTCATTTACGTTGTGCACTGGGCTTTAACTTTCCTCGCCAGCGTCTCTTCGATGACCGCTCAAGATCGAGAAGCGGTCGGGCCGCTGAGAGCTTTGGACGGCAGAGAGGGGTCGGTACGGCGCGTTCGCCGTCGGCCCGGATTCAACCATCTGCCTCGCTAGGAGGGGTGTGTGGGGCCGTATTCCTAGTTCGACATGTCTAGCGGGACAACCGTCTTCGCTTTGACGCTACGACTCCTTGCCGGCCACATCGACTAGTGCCCCTACGGGCCCGTCCGGATATGATGGTTTACCGGGAACACTAATGCCAGCGGTAGTTCGTGGCATTGGTGCCGTCCATCACGTTCGAACTCGATATCGCCCTAGGACATCTTCGTCCAGAACAATTCCTAGCCCCGGAACGGTGGGCACGGGAACGCTGCCGTTGTCCAAAGGGATCAGGTTCTTGACGAGCCTCGTGAAGAGAGGGCTTTCGCTTTGCGAGTATTCAATCAAGCCTCCGAACTCGCGCGACGCCAGAAAGTGAATCGTCGCGGCAAGCAGGATACCTGTACTAAATCCGTGGGGCACGAGCTGAGCGCCATACTCCTGAGCAAGTTCATAGATATGAATCATCTCGCTGATTCCGCCGCAGCGGGTCACGTCCGGCTGGACAATTGCCGGTCGACTCCCTTCAATAAACGTCCGGAACTCGTGACGGGTAGCGAGCCCTTCGCCACCGGAGACTGGAATGCCTGCATGTTCTGAGAGGTAAGCCAGGCCCCGCAGGTCGTCGGAGGAAAGCGGCTCCTCAATCCAGCCCAGATTGAACTCCCTCAGAGCGTCACACTGGGTCATTGCGTGCGAGGCGTTGCGCCAACGTCCCACGAGATCAATCTGCAGCTGGACGTCATCGCCTACCTGCTCGCGGATCGCGCGCAAAATCTGTTTGTCCCGCGCCGGGTTTTCTCCAAATCCGGCTCCACCGAGTTTGATACTGCGAAGACCCTGAGCCAGCAGCCTGCTGACGATTTCGCGGTTCCCCTCGTCCGTGGCCGCCGGAATGAAAGTGCCATAGGCCTCAATGCTGTCGCGATACTTCCCGCCGAGCAGGGTATGCACAGGCACGCCATAGTGCTGCCCCGCGATGTCCCAAAGGGCAATGTCCAACGCGCTGATTGCGTGGATCGCCGCACCCCGCCGGCCGACATACTCGGTCGAGCGATACATTTTTTTCCACAGCCGCTCGATATCCAGGGGATTCTCACCGATGAGGACTTGCCGCAGCCCCTGACATGTTTCATGCGACGCCGGCGTGTCAATCAGTGCCTTGACGACCGCTGGGGAGCTATCGGTCTCACCCACACCGACAATTCCTGAATCGGTTTTAACGCGGACAATCAGGGCGTCCTCGCCCCACTCGCAGTGCTCGTCGAGGGCGGGAACGCGCAACCAGATGGCTTCTACGTCAATAATCTTCATATTTGGAGTTACCGCTTTGGGTTCCTGTTGGCGACGGTTTACAGCCGATTCTGGACTTCGACAACGGCAGGCTGGTGATGGATAGAAGCCGCCGATTGCTTTTTAGGCATTTCCTGGTGAACGGGACCATGGTCCTCTCGAAGCCACTTGAAAAGCCCCCAGATTTTCACCATCAGGATGCATATGAAAGGGATGGCCGTGAGAATTACCGCTGTCTTGAGCGTGCTTAGCGGCGCCTTGATATAGAGCATCGCCAACGGGAGTGCCGCGAGCATCATGCACCAGAACAGGCGCAGAGCTGGAGACGGGTCTTGCCCTTCGCGCAAATTTCGCGTGCTGGTAGCGGCGACCGTATAGGCGGTTGCATCCAGGTGAGAAGCAAGGAACACCAGCATCAACAGGAAGTACACGACGGACATCAACTTGCCGAGCGGCAAGGTCGCGAGCAGCTGAGACACTGCGGCTTCACCACCGGCGCCGACCAGCATAGCGGGTGTGTTCACGACATTGCCCATGAACTGATGAATCGCATAGCTTTCGAGACTTCCGAAGAAGAACCAACACCCACCGCATCCGCCAAGAATCATGGCCAAAACAACTTCGCGGATCGTCCGACCTTTCGATACACGCGTAACGAAAATCGCAACACCGGGCGTATATGTAATCCAGTACAGCCAGTAAAAGACCGTCCAGTCGCGCGTAAATGCCCCGTCGCCCGTCGGGTCTGTGAAGAGGCTCATGTGGATGAAGTTCTGCAGGCTCAGGCCGACCGCATTGGCGAAGTTGTTGACGATGAACCCAGTAGGTCCAAGGACCAGCACAACCAGAGCGAAAGCGAGGGTCAGGCCGCAGGCCAGCTTTGCCAACCGTTGCATCCCCGAGCCGATACCAATCCACGAGCTGAGTGAGAACACGAGTGTCACGAGCGCGACTAGAGAGGCCTTGAGGGCGAAGCTGTCGCTGATGCCAAGAAGGTCTGACAGGCCCTTCGAGACGGTCGAGGTCGTCAGCGTCGTAGTCAGGATCAGGCCACCAAACGTCGCGAAGAGAAATACAAGGTCGATGACTCGGCCGAGGATACCGTGGGCGCTCAATCCGGTTATCGCCTCGATGATGCCGGCGAGACTCAGGCCCTTGTTGCGACGCACGTGGAAGTGGTACGCCATCGCGAGAGAGGCGATGCCATAGAATGCCCACAGAGTGATACCCCAATGGAAGAACGAATAGGCAACGCTAAATTCCAGCGCCTGTTTGCTCGAGGCCGCGATGTTCAGCCCGGGCGTGAGGTAGTAGTACGCCCATTCGGTGAATGCCCAATACATCGTTGCCGAGCCAAGTCCCGCACAGATGAACATGAATACCCAGGCAACATTGCTGTATTCCGGGCGTCCGCCTCCAAGGCGGATGTTGCCGTATTTGCCGGCGGCCAACCAGGCAATCAGCACAACGCATGCGACGCCCAGCAACTGAACCACTGTGCCGAACACCTTGGTTGCGCCGTTGAACATCTGGTCGGCAATTACCTTCGAACGGTCAGGGAAAATCATCAGCGCCGTAACAGTCAAGGCAACCACGAGGATGCTTGTGACGATGAGCGTCCGGTCTTTTTGGGGCACAGAATCGACAGGTGGCTGCGCGCTCATGACTGCCTCCCGCATGGAATAAAGGGCAATGTCATACCTGGCATGTCTCTCTCCATTAATTAAGATTTCAAATTCAACCTATGCGCCTGGGACGCATGCAGGTAATGTAAACTTGACGGAGCGGGCAGGAGAAACGCAGTTTCCTAATGGATTCATCACAGTTGCTTATTAAACGGCCGCACGACGCTCAGACGGTTACGCGATTACCTCACCTCAGCCTGCTGCTGGCTTTCAAGACGGTGGCCGAGGAAGGTAGCTTCACGCGTGCGGCCGATATCCTGCATTTGTCTCAATCTGCGGTGAGTCAGCAAGTGGTCAGGTTGGAGGAGGCACTCGGCGTCCAATTGTTCATCCGGTCGACTCGAGCTGTCAGTCTGACGTCGGCAGGCAATGAACTGCTGAATGACATCCGGGGTGCGTTCGAGCAACTTGTCATCGCATTCGACCGGTGTGCGCGCAAGGGCGAGTCGCCGACGCTCCACGTTGAGGCAGAGCCTGTGCTTAGTGCGTTCTGGCTCACGCCGCGCCTGAGACAATTCACTCAGCGTTTCCCTGGCCTGCAAATCAAGTTGCTACTCACGACACAAAGGGTGGAGTTCCCGAAGGAAGTGGAACTTGCGGTCAAGTGGGGAGACGGTCATTGGCCAGGTTTCGAGGCCGAATTCCTGATGGGTCTCAACTACGTGCCCGTATGCTCGCCCGTTCTCCTGAGGGGCAACAAAGCTCTTCGGAAACCTTCCGACCTGCAACATCATCTCCTTCTGCACGACCGGAGTCACGATGACTGGGAAAACTGGCAGAAGCGGTATCCGGACGTTCCGCTTAGTTTCGAGCGCGGGCATGTAGTAACGGATTCGAACGTCTTGGCGCAGTTAGCTGCGCAAGGTCATGGTGTGGCGCTTTGCGCGGTCGAATTGATTGAACAGCAACTGCGAAGGGGGGAACTCGTCACCCCGTTCCCGGAGATGACGATGCCCCACTGGCATGCGTATCACATACTGACTCGCCGGAACCAGGCGTTGAGCGGTGTTGCCACACAGTTTATTGCGTGGTTGAAAGCTGAAGCGAAGGGCTGCGGCGAGAGTAACGCGCGGCCCGATTGAAGCGCGACCGCGGGCTGCTGAGCTGGAGCAGAGTAGCATGGGGTAAGCATACTTCTCGTGCTGAAAATGGCGGTTACATGACGCCGAACCGGCTCCCAGCAAGGTTTTACGGGCTCAGGCGTTTTGCGCGATGGTGCGATTTGCAAGTCATTGGTTAAATGGATGTTTTACGCGCTTACCGCCAGCGTTTGTGCGAGAAGTACGCTAACCCCGTCGGGCGTCCTTCAAGGGGCTGCGCCTGGACAAGCCGGCCGACAGCGTCGTCCGCGAGGGAGGCAAAACGCAGCCACCCGAACATCTGCCTCAGCTGAAAATCAGCCATCCTGAGCGAATCGTCGCCCCCCTCGACTGGCATCACGAAGGCGGACCTGGTCGGCTACTACGCGAGCGTTCCGGACTGGATGTCGCCTCACCTGAAAGACCGACCCGTTGCGATGGTTCGTGCGCCCTCGGGTATCGCCGGCGGCGAACTTTTTTTCCAGAAGCACGCCGAGCGAACGGCGATGCCGGGACTGACGGCCCACAGCCGCGACCTCTGGCCGAAGCATCCGCCACTACTGACCGTCGACACAGTGGACGCGTTGCTGTCGGCAGCGCAGATGAATGTGGTCGAACTGCACACATGGAACTCAACGGTCTCGAAGCTTGACAGCCCCGACCGGGTCATTTTTGCGTATTTCGGCGAACGTGACCGCCGATTTCGGGAACGTGACCGATTCGGCGGGGTTTGGCATTGCGCGGTGTTGATTGTAGATTTCCTTGTTAGTTCTGGTCGAGTTCGGGCTCCAGGACGTTGGGTTTTGGGGATGCCTTTCTGAGGGATTCACCGGTAAGCGTGATCCGATGATGACGCTGCATGAGGCGGTCGAGCATTGCGTCGGCGATAGTCTCGTCGCCGATCCATCCATGCCAGTGCTCAATCGGTAACTGGCTGGTGACGATGGTCGCCTTTCCCGCCGAGCGGTCATCGATCATCTCGAGCAGATCGTTTCGAACCATCGCATCGAGGGGCGCCATTCCCCAATCGTCCAGTAGAAGCACGTCGACGCGGGCAACCTGCAGCAGCCATTTTGTGAAGCCGCCGTTGCCGTGCAGAACGCGAAGCTCCTCGCCAAGTCGCGGCACGCGCAGATACAAGGCTGAATGCCCGCGCCGGCAAGCGTATTGGGCCAGGGCGCAAGCGAGCCACGATTTCCCCGCGCCAGTTGGGCCGCTTATGAGCAGGCTGTAGCCCGCTTGCACCCAGTCACCGAGTGCGAGGCTCGTGAGCGAGCGCGGATCGACGCCACGGCCAGCGCGCGTGTCGAGATCCTCAATAGCGGCCTGCGGATATTTGAGGCGCGCCTGCTTGAGCAATCGGGTACGACGGCGATCATCACGCCAGCTGGCTTCCCGGTCGACCAGCAGTGACAGGCGTTCCTCGAAGCTCAGGCTGGCCGCACCGGGCTGCGTCAATTGTTCTTCCAGGCCGTCAGCGAAGCCGTCCAGCTTCAGGGTGCGCAATTGCGTCAGTGTCTGTTGCATCATCATGGTGGTCTTCTTTATTGGTAGTAGCTGGGGCCGCGTACATGCGCGTGGCTCGGGCTGGTCCAGTCGGCAGGCGTTACCACCGCCGCCCGGTCGCGGTTGTTGACCAGGATGTCGCGCACGTGGCGGTAACGGTGTACGCCCAGTTCCAGCGCCAGCGCGCAGGCGGCTTCGAGACGGTCACGGCCATAGCGACGTGAGAGCGACAGCAATCCAAGGCACGCCCGATAGCCGTGTTCCGGATGGCGTTGCTCCTGCAGCAGCCGGGTGACGAGCGCGCCGGTTGCCGCGCCGATCTGCTGTCCCCAATGAATCAGCCGCTGCGGCGTCCATTCCAGATGAGCGCGGTGTGCCGCAGGCATGTGCTCGACAACAGTGGTATAGCTGCCTGCGCGATCGTTACGTGCGTGGCTGGCGACGCGGCGACCGCGATGTAGCAGTTCGACAGTGCCCGCCGTGATACGCGCATCGAGCTTGAGGCCGACCAGCGCGTGCGGCACGCTGTAGCGGTGTTTGTTGATCTCGACGTGATAGTCAATGTGAACCGTCACGGTCTTGAAGCGCGCGAGCTCATAGGGCTGTGCCGGCAGCGGCTGCAGTGCCGGCGCGTCCAGCTGGGCGAACGCGCTGGCACGACATCCCGGCAGCTTCTGGAATGGCCTCTCATTCAGGTTCCTGAGCAGCGGGCAGATGGCCTCATTGACCGAGTGGACCGAGTCAAACCGGTGATGACGCAGGCGCGCCATGATCCAGCGTTCGACCACCTGGACCGCAACCTCTACCTTCGGTTTGTCCTGCGGACGATATACGCGCGCAGGAAGGAATGATGTGCCGTAGTGACGCGCGAAGTCCAGCACAGTGTCGCCGGCGCGAGGTTCATAGCGATCGGGATCGGCAATCATCGCACGCGGGTTATCCGGGACGATCAACTGCGGCACACCACCATAGAAGGTCAGCGCGCGAGCGATCCCGCCCAGCCAGTCCTCCATTGTCTCGGCCGGCGTCGCACATGCGAACGTGTAACTCGATGCGCCCATAGCCGCTACGAAGATGTGCGCGCGGCGTCCAGTCGTCAGTGGCAACGTGGGGCCGGCGAAGTCGACAAACAGCTTCTCGCCGGCGCGATGAATCTGACGCATCGAGCGCTTCAGGCGTTTTGTGAACGCCTTGTAGTGCCCACAGAACTGCGTATAGCGGTAGGTCTGCCGGTCCGCGAACTCAGCCTGGTATTCCTCCCATAGCAACGTCAGCGTCATGCCCTTGCGACGCAGCTCCTGATGGATGCGTCCATAGTCGGGCTGGGCATAGGCTGCTGGCCCGTGGGCTTGCCGAGCAGCCGCCGCTCGAGTTCGCCTTCATCCATATCGCAGGCGCTTGCCCAGTCCAGCCCGGCGGCACTGGCTAGTCCGATGTACTTCGTGACCACGCCCTTGGATATGCCCAGTGATGCGGCGATCCGATCGTGCGAGAAGCCGCCGTCGAATTTAAGTCGTAAAACGTCCTTGATCATGCGCATGTTCATCCGGTGCGCGGGCATCGTCTCTCCGGCCAAAGCCGGCGAGCATAGCCCGCGTGGTTGATGTCATGCGCAACGCCAATCCCGCCTTCCGGTCCGCTCGGTCACGTTTCCGAAATGATCGGTCACGTTGCCGAAATCGCCGGTCACCATCCCGAAACGGCCGGTCACGTTCGTCCGAAATACGCAATTTTCGACCTTGACCCGGGCGATGGGGGGAAATGGAAGCACATACAGGAAGCCGCACTGCTCTTGCGGGTGCTGCTTTCCGAACTTGGCCTGGAGGCATGGCTGAAGACAAGCGGCGGGAAAGGATTGCATGTCGTCGTGCCGTTGTCATCGCGATTGAGCTACGACGCAGTCAAGTCGTTTTCACAGTACTTCGTGCGATATCTCACCAAGACGATTCCAGAGCGCTTCTCTGCGGTATCCGGTGCTTCAAACCGGGTCGGCAAGGTGTACGTGGACTACCTGCGAAATGGAATGGGGCAGACGACCGCAGCGGCATTTTCAGCGCGCGCACGACCCGGAATGGAAGTTTCGATGGAACAACTCACCGAACTCAAAAGCGGAGCTCAGTGGAATGTCCAGACAGCACGCGAATACCTTAGCTTTCAGTCACATGACCCGTGGGGCGATTATTGGTCGAGGGCACAACCGCTTGCCGCGGCAATCAAGCGTCTGCGCTGATGCATGTGCATACGACAGCGGCAACTGTGTGACGCCATCGTCGAACGGGGGAAACCGGCCAAGAAGAGACGATGGCATTGTCGCGCCGAAGGACCGAAATTGGTATCGAAGCGAACATTCGTGTTCGCACACATGTGGCATATTCGCGGCATCGGCCAGGATCGGTCGCTCGATTTCCGCACCTAAAATCTTTAAATTGCGCTGGGCCGAACTCCAATGCAAAAAATTAGCTGATGTCGGGGGCAACGGGGAAATGGACCGCAAATATGTTCTGGCTGGATTCGTATTGACGTTTCTTGCGGGGTTCGGGATTGGGCACCATCGGACGGTCGCTCGGGAGACGGTGTCGCGAACGCTAAGGGCGATGCCTGCCATGCCAATCTGGAAAAATCCCCAATGTGTTTCAGCGAATATCAAAGAGAACGAGCACTTTGAAATTGCCGCTTCAACTCTGGAACATGTAGCGCCGCACTCGCCCGACTGGCTCGCCATTGGAGCCGAACAGTCGCTCAGTGAGGACCTGTATCGTGGGAGTCCGGGGAAGCTTGGAGCGAGGGTGTGTACTCCAGCAGCGATTTATGGCCGTGTTGCCGCGGCATTCGCGGGAAGCGCCCTCGACAAGGGCAGGTTTGACCGCCATGAGCTGAGGCTAGCCTCCCATTTGCAGCCTCCGCCCGTTAATGTCGTCGATGCCGTGGCGAGAGTAGCGTTTTTTCCACGGCCGGTAATCGACGACGATAGCGGTGGACAAATCGACGGCGATATTCGGCCATACGCAATGACCGTTTTGGCAGGCTTTGGGCACGAATCGGCACGATATGCAGTCGAAGCATTTGAGCAGATTTCCAGCGAGAACTCGCTCGGAACTGGCGCGGCGCAAGTCGCAGCGGCCGGTGGACAGCCAGGCGCACTCTCGCAGATAGAGTCTCTTATGAATCAACTTCTTGCCACGGTCCCGGACGACAAACCGATACCACTAGCGACTCGCGACCGACTGTATGAGCTGTCTTGGGCAATCGCTTTTTCAGGTGAAGCTGCAAAAGACCACGAAGCACCGGTTATCAGGCTTATGGGAAGGCAAGTGCAAAGTGGTGCGCCGCCGTTCGGAGTGGTTAGTCTTCATCCGAAGAGGATGTGCGAAGTCATGTCCAAAATCTATGGCGACAGCGAGCGTGTGAATCGCGAGTTCTCGTACTGCGCGGACGACACTCCATTGGAGTCCTATCCCCAAGGGGCCTTCGCTTTCGCACCGGCGCACGCCAGTGAGACACGATGAGTGGCGCCTCGCTTGTTGGCGATCCCCAGACGCGTCCGTCCGCTGACGTATAGCTAGCGGACGTTAGAAACCTCTCGTGCATTGACCGCATAGGGTCGATGACCGACCACTTCGAGGCGCACAATCGATCTCCCTTCGTTGGAAAGGAGGTTGATATGGAAACGCTTAATTGTTCAGGCGTTCGGCGGGTGCCGTGGAACAAGGGCAGGTTGACCGGCCAGAAACCGCCATTGAAGCTCCGTGAAATCTGGGCAATCCGAACGAGACTTCAGATGTCGTCCAATGTTCTTGAGTTGGCATTGTTCAATCTGGCGATCGATAGCAAGCTTCGGGCGTGCGACCTGACACGGTTGCAAGTGCAGGACATCTGCATGGGAGCGCACGTAGTCTCGCGTGCAACATTCATGCAGCAGAAGACGCAACGACCTGTGCAGTTTGAAATCACGGAGCAGACTCGGCAGAGCGTCGCGGCCTGGATAGCCACGCGAGGGCTAAAACCCGCCGATTATCTCTTTCAAAGCCGGCTGCATGCGTCACCGCATCTGTCGACACGCCAGTATGCCCGCATCGTCCACAGATGGGTCGCGTCGATCGGACTCGATGATGCCGCTTACGGCACTCATACGATGCGTCGTACAAAGGTTTCGTTGATCTATCGACGCACCAAAAATCTTCGTGCAGTTCAGTTGCTGTTAGGTCATACCAAGTTGGAAAGTACCGTGCGATACCTCGGGATCGAAGTGGATGACGCGCTGGAAATGGCAGAGCAAACCGAAGTGTGATCGAAACGAGGTCGGCGAGCGGACGCTTGCCGGCCATCAAGCGTCATTCACTCGCACCGTCGCTCGGTCACTCCGGCGTCGGTATTGCACCGACGAGCGGCCATTCCCTTCGGTGACTGGTCGGTCTGCGAAAAGACAAAGAGTTCCCAATGTTCCCGCCGGGGAGCGCGCCGAGGCCATCAGGGGAGGAATCGAAAAGGTAGCGGCGGACGCGTCATTGCCTCATTCCCGAGCGGACCGTTTGAGCGCCGAAGTTGTCGAAAACGTCACGATGATCATGGCCGGGGCAGGCTACGCTGATGATCCAGCCGCTTACGAACTCAATGTCTATATCCGTGGCCCGCATGGGATGGCCCGCATCAATGCGGACCTGCACCGGCACATCTTCGATGTATTCAACGAATACGGCGTGCAGATCATGACCCCTGCCTACGAGGGCGATCCCGACGAGCCGAAGGCACATATGTTCCACCGCGCCGTCGGCGAGTGCGCGAACAGGCCGTTGGAGATGGAGCGGGTCCAGGGAAAGAGCGCAAGTACGTAATGCAAGTACGCATACGTTGACGCAGCGGTGGCAAAGTCCCCCAGCTTGACTGGCAGGATGAACCGCTGCGGCTCGCCGGGTACCCCCTGAGTTCGTTCCGCGGCTATGCGCAGCATTGCCTCGACCTGTCGCCAAGGGTCTCGTACCCGATTCCGACCGTGGTACGGAGGTGGTTGTACCGCGGGCGCAATGGTATGCGGCACCGGCATCGTCCGATCAACGGAAAGCAGGTTGATGATTCACCATGGCCCCGTAACTGAGAATGCGGAGAACGGCGGCGTCGCAGCGGTGCACGGGCGCGAGAACGAACAGATAAACGAGGGGCAACCCGACGCGGCGGATCAGCCCATGGTTTTCGTTGCGTTCAAAAGGGTTGGCCTTGTCTGTCGAGCAACGACGCATGCAGAAGTCCGTTGTGGCCTGCAGGTTTGCCACAGGTGGAGGAGTTCCAGGTGACTCGCAGGGCGCGCAAAGCGACGCAGGCAGGGACAGTTGCATGATCGAGCCGCGCGATCGCTGTGGTGCGCGAGACATGTCGTGCTGGCGGATCAGCTCACTCAGGCGCGGATAGACCTGTGTGCGCCAGACGTGGTCAATGAAGTCACACAGGTATGGGATGTAGTCGTCAAGATCAAAGAGCCCATCGCTTAGCGGAACCGTGCGGGCATCACACCAGTCTGTAATGTAGTCGTCGAACTCCGGCAACATCCTCGCTACCGTCTCCCGTAGCAACGTCGCATGGTGGCCCGAGAGCGGCGCGACGAGCAACACGGCGGGGTCCGTGCGACAGGCGGCACGCTCGAAGTGCAGCAGTCTGCAAGACGGCCTATTCATCACAACGGTTTCGGTGACGGCGACCGTCTGTCCATCGATAACAGTCTGTGTCAGGCCGAATTCCGGCTTTGGGTATGTCTGATAAAGTCGCACCAGCAGTTCGCAACCCGCTGCGACCTGGCGCGCCGGGGAACCGGACGCGCCATCGACGGGGTCCAACAGGCTCGCGGTGGCCCCGAGCCAGGGAAGCAGGGGTGCTCAGGCTGCGCTGTGCAGCTCACGCACCCGGTAAGACTTCAACATTTCAATCGCTCCTCGCCGCTGTTTCTCACGCTTGCACGCGCCGGTCCGGGACCGGATAGAAGACGCGTCGCAAACCTTTTGTCGCCCGTCAATATGTCACCCATTACGCGAACGGTGCCAGACCTGTCCGGGACATGTGACCGGAACGTTCATCCATTGGTAAAGCAGCCCGTTCCAATTGCCCCCAAACCTTTCCCCTCACGTACTAGTAAAAGCGCATTCAACCGTTTGCGGCGGGCGAACTGTACCCCGTGCTTGTCGCCTAACACCATAAGCGCAGTTGCATACGCGTCGGCATCCATGCATGTGTCCGCGAGCACCGTCACTGAGGCGATCCCGTTCCTCAAGGGCGCACCTGTGCGAGGGTCCATCGTGTGCGAAGTGCGCGTGCCCTCGTATTCACTCCAGTGTCGATAGTCGCCCGAAGTCGCAATCGCAATATCAGTGACTTCAATTACCGCGAACGCCTCCCTGCGGGTGTATTCCGGCCGCTCGATGGCGAGTGCCCAGGAAGACCCGGTTGGCTTCGTGCCGCGTGCGCGCATCTCACCGTCAATTCCGACGAGCCACGATTGAATGCCGTTGTGATCCATCACACGGCCCAGCTCATCGACCCCAAAGCCCTTCGCAATTCCGCACAGGTCGAGCGTCACCGGCGCCCGCTTGCGGGCGCGACTTTGCGCGACGTCGACCTCGAGTATTTCGCCGATCGGCCTATGCGGCCTTTCTCCTGGCAGGCTCGACATGCCCGGCTGGCCAACACCTCCCGGACCGAACCCCCGCCGGTCAATCAGGTCACCGAGGCCGACGTTAAAGGCGTTATCGGTTTCACGGCCGATCTCGGTTGCACGAACCAGCACCTTTGCAAGGTTGGCGGATATCGGCACCCAGACATCGACACCCGCCTTGTTAAGGCATGTAAGGTCCGAGCTTGCCTTCCAGTTCGACATCTCCTGGTCGACGGCTTGCACCGCCCTTTCGAGCCCGGCGGCAAGCGACGGGTGATCGAGGTCCGCTGGCGCGTAACATTGCGCACTGTAGCGAGTGCCCATCGTTGCACCGCTGAACGTGTGGCGGCAAAGCTCACTTGCCCGCTGGTTCTCAATAGACGTCTTCGACATAGCTGCCCCTCAACTTCAAGTCATTCACGGTAAGGCCGGAGCCCGCCAGAATCCGCTCCCACGCGATTGCAACCCCTCTCGCCATGTCCCTGCCTCCGCACACCATGACGTGCGCCCCTCGAGCTACGAGCTCGCGAAGCGCCACAGCATCGGCAAGAAGCCGTTCCTGCACGTAAGTTTTCTCCGCCGGGCTCGACAACGCGGTCGTAAGGACTGTCAGCCGGCGCATGCCCACAAGGCGGCGCAGTTCCTCGTCATAAAGGAACGAGTCGCCGGATCGCCGCGCGCCGAAATACAGGTGCATCGGGCGCCCGGCCGCGTTCTGCCGGATGAATCCTACAAACGGGCCGATGCCAGTGCCGGCGCCAACGAGAATGAGCGGGGCTGCACCCGCTGCCGGCCTGAAACCAGCATTCGTACGGATGAATGCATCGATCGAGTCGCCTTGTTTCAGGCTCGTCAGATAACCCGAGCACAACCCGTCCGGATGCCTGCGCACGCAGATCTCGACAAAGCCATCTTGCGAGGCGCTCGCCAACGAATAGAATCTCGGCACTGTGTCCCCGGGCGGCACGATGCCGACCAGATCACCCGCCTCGAACGCCGGCAGCCGTGCGCGCAGTAGCCTTTGCCAGGCCGAATCTGTCTTCGGGCTACGAACAAAGCGCAATACAGACGTAAATGCCTCGGCTCCCGCCCCATAGTCCTTGCGCTCGATCAGTCGAAGCGCAATGGTGCGAGGCGACGAGGGCTGGTACCGAACCTCCAGCGCGACGTCGAGTGCGGTGCTCAACTGCTCGACCCACTTTCTGAACGCACTCTCTGACTGGCGATCGATCCTCCCGAGGTCCATCAGCGGACGCATCCCCTTTGCACACAAAGCCTCATGTACCTTGTGCGCATAGCCACAGAAGTTCGGGTACTGACGATCACCAAAACCAAGAACGGCGAATCCCATGGGAGCGGAAACGTCCATTCCGGCCAGCTTGTGGAGAAATTGCGTGGCGTTCGAGGGCGCATCCCCGTCCCCGAAGGTCGAAGTCAGTATGATGAGGCGCTGCGCTTTCCCGTAGCGCGACGACAGATCGTTCATCGAAGCCGTATGCACACGAAGATTCGCCCGTGTGAGCGCTTGATGAATGGCCGTGGCGAATCCCCAGGTCGCGTTTGACTCGCTGCCGACAAGGATGACCGTATCCGCCTGCCGCGCCCTTACATTGTTGGCGAGTACTGGCATTGCGCGACGACGGCGCGCCCACAACCAGATCCCGCTGACGGCCAGCACGGGAACAGAGGCGCTTGCCGCGCCGAGCAACAGCGCCAGCCACCAGAGCCCTTCACCTGTGTGCAACATGAACACGGTTTCATGAACACGCTGCCATGCATCGTTGTCCTGCCAGGCGAGCCATGTTCCCGAGGACGGATCGACGTATCCGGCACCCTTCGAAGTGCTCAACGCGTAGACGTCGCGTGGGTTCTGCGGCGCAGGGAAAGCGAGCTCACGCAAGGCCGTTACGTCTACGCCTTTGAGCGCGGCAAGCTGACCGACGGGAAGCGGCGCAAGCCTGCTCACATAATCTGGATAAGCGGGTTCCGCTGCGTGTCGTTCGGGAATAATTCCGAACGTCGTCAACGACATCATCAGGCCGGTGGTCGCTGAGAGCATCAGTCCAATGAGGGCGACGCGCGCGATTTCGTTATGCACCCGTTGCAGGCCGCTACCCCGAACCCGGCCAGGAAGATGCCGCCATCCCCCCATGCGTCGTGCAAGCAGCGCGAGACCCGATACTCCCAGCAGCAGCATGAAACCGGCAGCAACACCGGCCGCAATCCGGCCTGCATTGCCAAGCAGGAACTTTCGATGCAGATTCGTGACCCAGTGCATCGCAGGTGACGGCGCATACAGCCCGATAGCCGCACCGGTCGACGGATCGATTCGGGAAGCACGTGACTCGCCATCGGAGTTGTAATAGGCGATGACTTCGCCCGAAGGTTTGCGCACAATCTTCTCGAGCACAGGGTGATGGGCTTTCACACGTGCAGCGAGCGTTGCGACATCCAGCGTGCCCTGGGCGAGCCGGGTGGTCCCCGCGCGCTCGACTGCGGGTTTGACCGACAGCACGGCGCCCGAGAGCGCCATGATGGTGAGTACGATCGCCGCGATCAACCCGGGCAGCGAATGAAGCTTGCGAAGCATTGCGGTTCTCACAAGGTATAACGGAACGATTTCACATAGCCACGCCCTTTGACCGGCTTCGCAGCTCCGGACGTCGTCAACGGGACGACGACCTCGGACGGGTTTTCGTTCATCTTTTCCACCGCCGTGTCCACGTGGACCTCGTAGCCCGCGTCGATCAGGGCGTCGGCGATGTCCAGCGTCGCCCGCAGCGTCTTGCCGGCGCCAACGCTCGCCCCCGTCACGCCGTCGAGGGTTACCCCACCGCCCGTCATCCGATACCAGTCGCGAAGGTGTCTGTAGTACTTGGCCTTGTCGCCGGCCATCCACAGCGTTCCTTGATAGCGTCCGGCCCGATCGGTGACATACATGACCACGTATGCGCCGTCGCCACCATAGCTGTTCAGTTGGGTCTCGAATGTGACCTGGCGCGCCGAAGCCATCGAGGGAATCGCGAGTACGCCGGCGAGCGCTGCAATGGGTAGTGCAAATTTGATGCTCATGATCTGACCTTTTCGATAACGACAACACCGATCCCGATATCGGAACCCCTTGGGCACCTGCATCACGCCCTTAGCGAATCTGAACTTGTGGCTTTGTCCCTGGAGTCAGAATTCCTCCGGAAGGCGCAGCACCGCTTGCCTGATTGCCAGACGCGCCGTCCGGTGCAGCGGGCCGTGCGGGACTTGCACGAGCGGCGTCACGATCCTTGCGATCGCCACGCCCCTCGTCGGGGCTGCCGTCGTCATCGGTCTTCATCCGGACGATCGCGAGCGTGGCGGGATTCACTTTGGCCTTAAAGCGTTGGCCTTGACGATCGGTCCCGCGAATTTCGTAGCACCCGTCTTCCGTCTTGATCCTGGTAACGTTCCAACCCTGTGCCCTGGCAAATGCGTCGATCTCCTTGACCGGCTTCCAGCCCGAGAGCGGTACGTTGCAGGCATCGTCCGCCAGCACCACGCCGGCACCGGTTGTGCCGACTGCGACCAGGGATATGATTGCAAGGCCGTTGAGAAGCGAGCGACGTGTCATGGCGGATCTCCGGTTCAGCGTGACAGTCACTACGATGCAGCCGGAACCTGAAGCCAACCTTGCGACGGTGAGGATTTTTCTTCATTCTGGCGTAAGCTTGGCGACGCAGACTTGGCGCTAACTTCACCGGGACCAAAGCATGAGAGTGCTGCTTGTCGAAGACGACAATTTGCTCGGACAGGCTGTCAAAGAGCAGATCACGCGGGACGGACACTCGACCGACCATGTCACGACGCTTCGCGATGCCCGACGCTACGTTGAAGCCGCGAACTACGATCTGATTCTGCTAGACCTGCTGCTGCCGGACGGCAAAGGAATCGGCTTTCTGCGCGAATTGCGAGGGAGCCGCTCGTCCGTTCCCGTCGTCATCCTGACTGCGCTTGATCAGATTGCAGATCGCATCGCCGGATTAAATGCCGGTGCCGACGATTACCTTGTCAAACCGTTTGACCTCTCCGAACTGTCGGCGCGTGTGAACGCCGTGGCACGAAGATATGCGGGCAATCCCAATCCGCTCGTGACATTTGGCGATATCGAGATCGACCTGGCCGCGCACGGCGTCACACGGGCCGGCCGTCACATTTCCCTCACCGCCAGCGAATGGGCGTTGCTCGAGGCGTTCGTTCAGCGTCCTAACGCGATTCTCTCCAAGGCACAACTCGAGGAGCGTCTTTATTCGTTTAATGACGAGATCGGTAGCAATACGATCGAGGTGCACATGAGTCGGTTGCGCAAGAAACTTGGAGCCGATCTGATCGAGACGGTGCGCGGGCTTGGGTACAAACTCAGGCAGTCCAGGTGATGCTGCGCAGCCTCCAGGCGCGTCTGGCCGCCATGCTCGCCGTTGGGCTCGCCGTGCTGTCGCTATTCGCCGCGACAGCGTCATTTCGCGTCTTGCGCGAAGAAATCAATCGGATGTCTGACAGTGCCTTGCAGGAGACCGCGCAGCGCCTCGTGCCGCTTGCTGTGATGGATATCCTCGATCGTGATCAGCAAAGCAGTGCCGAGCGTATCGCGGGCGTGCGCACGCACGGGGAACTACTGACCTATATCGTCCGTGATCAGACAGGCGAGACCATCCTCCAATCCCACGATGCCAACCCTGCCGTCTTTCCAGCCGCTCTCAAACCCGGATTTGCCTCCACCGACACGCATCGGCTCTACACGGAGACGGTACTTCAGGGGACGGTGTCGCTCACCATTGCTGAGCCGTTGGCGGCACGTCACCGCGCTGGCATCGAAGCGGCACTTGCGGTTGTGCGGCCGCTCGTGCTTCTGGTTCCGCTGGGTCTCATCGGCGCGTGGCTCATTGTTCGCTCCGGACTGCGCCCAATCCGTCGATTTTGCGACGGCATAGCGGCGAGAGGACGCGACGACCTTAGCCCGCTGGGCAAGGCCGGGATGGCCATAGAAATTGAGCCCATTGCGGACTCGGTGAATGATCTTATGCAACGACTCAACCGGGCTCTGACAGCCGAGCGCAGTTTCACTGCAAACAGTGCGCACGAGCTTCGCACGCCCATTGCCGCAGCCCTTGCGCAAACGCAGCGCCTGATTTCGGAAGCACAAGGCACGCCCTTCGAGGAACGCGCGCGGAACGTCGAGACGTCGTTGCGCACACTTGTGCGCCTGAGCGAAAAGCTCATGCAACTGGCCCGGGCAGAGGGCGGACGTATCCTTGCAGATACACCTCAGGACCTGCGACCGGTTCTTCAGATCGTCGTCGAAGACATCAGGCGCGCCGAGCGATCGAATGTACTTCACCTGAAGTTGCCGGAGCAGGCAGTTCTCTCGCGAATCGATCCTGACGCATTCGCGATACTCGCGCGCAACCTCATCGAAAATGCGGTCAGGCACGGTTCCGAAGCACAGCCGATCCGCGTCGTGCTTTCCGACGAAGGCAGGCTAAGCGTCATAAACCGCGGGTCCGTCGTGCCCGCGGACACGCTTTCCCGCCTGATCCAGCCATTTGAGCGCGGCGTGACGACAGCCGAAGGAAGCGGCCTCGGGCTGGCAATCGCGAACGCAATCGCTCAGGCGGGGGGTGCACGCCTTACCTTACGCTCGCCGGCATCAGGAATGCCGGATGGCTTTGAGGCGATCGTCGAAAATTTAAAAGTCGCCAAATTCTAAGGCGGCCCCGTGGCGAGCACGATTTCACAGCCGGTGCATGTCCTCACATCTCTTCACCGCGTCGCTGTCTCAGCCGAAGAAGAGACGGTCTCCGACAAGACCCAACGCCCGGTCAGTGGAAAATTCGCCGTTGCTTTTGTCGATGTGCGTTGTCGAATGCTTCGCGGGCACGATGGCCTTGATGTGGTTCAAAGGATTGACGACTGCGCATTCGGACAGCGCCAAGCCGATCAATGCCCGCCTGACCTACGACGACCACCTGCAGATCAAGGCGCCCGTCGAGGCCCTACTGGCGAACCCGTACGGACCTGCTGGCGTGGGTCCACATGTGTCATGACGTTGAGTACGCGATGGCGTGTCAGTACGCTCTGTCGCGCGGCGACTGCGATGTCGTGCGCCGCTGCGACGGAGTGCGTGGCATCGACTTCGATGTGAACGTCGACCACAATCATGTCGCCCATCTTGCGCGTGCGCAGGTCATGGACGCCGATCACGCCAGGCGTGCTAAGCAACGTCTGCCGGATGGCCTGCACCTCGTCTTCGTCCGCCGAGCGGTCCATCAGGTCGTGAAGAGCCTCCGAGCCGAACTCCCATCCCATCTTGAGCACCAGTATGCCGACGATCAACGCCGCGATCGGATCGAGTAGGGGATAGCCCACCAGATTGCCGACGATGCCGACACCTACTACCAGAGAGGACGCGGCGTCCGACCTCGCATGCCACGCATTGGCTACGAGCATGCTGGATTTCACACGCTTTGCCACAGCGAGCATGTAACGGAACAGCAGTTCCTTCGCGATCAGAGCGCCAATTGCTACCCATAGCGCAACGATGTGAACGCGCTGCACGGAAGCCGGATCTTCGAGTTTGAGAAGCGCGGACCAGAGCATACCCACGCCCACCGCGGCAAGGAGTGCGCCCAGCGCCAGCGACGCGGCGGTTTCGAAGCGTTGATGACCGTATGGATGCTGTGTGTCGGCACCTTTCCTGCTGTGATGGCTGGCAAAAAGCACCACAAAGTCGGCGACGAGATCGGAGAGCGAGTGTATGCCATCTGCAACGAGGCCCTGGGAACCGGAAAAGATGCCGGTGATGACCTGGCCGAGGGTCAGCGCCAGATTGACGGCGACGCTTACCCACGTGCTTCGGGACGCTGCGGCAGCGCGCTCGGCAGGAGAATGTTCCGAATTCTCGGCGTCGTCGAAAAGTTCCTCGGTCTTCATGTAGTGCTTCCATCCGATTGGAAATGAGCAGCCCCGCAGGCTGGCATAGCGCCGTGCGCCGTTGCGCATGCCGCGTCGTATCGTTCAGCGTCGCGTGATATGGCCGTGCTCTACGTGCCTGCGCGGGTGTCATCGACCGTCACCACGTCAACTTCCTTTGTTTCGGTGAGCAACTACCAATCGGGTTTCGTGAGTATGTACACGAGCCCGAGCAAGACCCGTTGTGTGTCGATACGGGATTGACGTGCGTGCGCTCAATGACGAAACCCGGATAACAGCCATAACGAGGGCCGTCCCGACTCTGCTACAAGCATTCCTGCGCTTGCTCAGGTAACGGGCACGAACTCTCCTTCGGCAAAGAACCACGCCGACATCGTCCGTGCCAGTTCGAGCACGACCTCCGCGTCGGTCCGGCCGGAGGACGCGCGCACGTGGAACGAATGATCTGCGTCGTCCACCACATGCAGCGTGGCGCGTGGCCCCAGCGTCCCGACGACCGACCTCAGCAGGTGAAGCTCGGCCAGCTTGTCGCGCGTGCCCTGCAGGAAGAGAGTCGGCACCGTGACGTCCGCCAGGTGCCGTGCCCGCTCCACGTCGGGCGCGCCCGCAGGGTGTAGCGGGAACGCGACGAAAGCGAGGCCACGCACGCCGTCGAGCGGGGAGATGGCTTGGGCCTGGGACGTCATGCGGCCGCCGAACGACCTGCCGCCCGCGAAGAGCGGCAGGGCTGGCAGCCGCCGGCGGGCCTCTGCGACGGCTACCTGCACGGCAGCATGTGCCACGGCCGGCGAGTCTACCCGCTTGGAGCCCCGCTCCATGTACGGAAACTGGTAGAGCAATGTGGCGACATTGGCCGCCGCAAGCGCGTCGGCCAATGACGACATGCCGGCGTGCTGCATGCCCGCCCCGGCACCGTGCGCGAAGACATATAGGGCTCGCGCGTCCTCCGGCACTCGGAGGAGCGCAGAGACCTTAGTGCCGTCGGGCAGTGCCAGGGAAAGCGATTCTGGGTCGTCCATCGTATTCAGGTTGTGTCGTTGTGGCCTTTCGCCGATTCTGCATCAATGAGGCATCGGGCAGCGTTTGTGGCGGCCTCCAGCAAGGCATTGCGCAGGCGGAGTTTGCCGGCCGATCCATGGAGCGCGCGCCCATTACGAACGGCGCCGCAGGCGCGATGTGCCGGTCGACGATCGCAAGCCCGATCTGTGGGCCGCAACGTGATCCGCGCTTTGAGACATCTGCGTAATAGCACGCCTGCATCATTGTCTGCGAGCTGTTACGACACTGCAATCAGCGTCAAAGGAAGTTCTTGAAGGGCAGTTCACTTATCTGGCTCTCTGGAAGAGTGTCCGGCTGCAGAAAGTTCTGGGTTCGGCCAGCTACAGACCTCGTCCAACGCTTTCAATGGGACGTTTGAACGTCCGCACTGCCTAGGCAACAGACCCTGTTCGCAGTCGTTTCGGTCGCCTCTTTGCCGCTTCGACGCGCTTGCGGCCAAACGCACCGACGCTCCCGCCGATGCTCTCAGGTGTTCGCCAGGACCGCGCCGACTCCTGTCCCTGCACAACCCGCTACCTCATTCTTGCGAGTCCAAGAAGGGACTGTTCTTGATCCTGTCCTAATCATGATGGATCTTGAGCCGTTATATGTGCGTAATCACTGGGAGCCCTTTGCCAAATTGGCTTGCGCCTTGAATTCGCCGCATCGGCGTCCACCTACTTCCTGCCTCCCCATGTTCAAAAATATAAGTATTCGTGTCCGCCTGGCGCTGGCCATGAGTTTTCTCGGCGTGCTGCTGATCATCGGCGGCGTCATGGGTATCGTCGGTGTTTCGATGGGCAACAACGATGTGCAAGAGCTTTATTCAAGCCGGCTGTCCTCTTCCGAAGCTCTCGGTCAGGCAAACGTAGCGCTATCGAGGGTGCGCCTCTGGCTGTATCGCATCGCGCTTGATCCGGCCAGTCCAGACGTGCCCAAGGAAACCCAGGCCGCCCGTGATCTGCTCACCGCATCGAAGCAGGCGTGGGCCGCGTATCGCGCGATGCTGCTCCCCGGGACCGACGAGGCGCGCCGCGCGGCCGACGTGAATGCAGAGTTCGAAAAGCTCGTCTCAGACGGCCTTGAGCCGATGTTCAGCGCAATCTCGACTCATGATGCGGCGAAGATCCCCGAGGTCTGGCTGCACATACCGTCGTCGCTGTTCATAGATGTGTCTGACGGCATGGATGGACTTGGCTACATTCAGGTTATGGCTGCTCGGGCGACATTTGAGGCCGCGCAGAACCGCTTCCGCGGGTTCGTTGCTGTAGCGATCGCCGGCATTCTCGTCGCGTTCGGTGCGGCGGCGCTCGCCTGGTGGTCGCTGCAGCGGGCGATCGGCACGCCCCTTACCCAGGCATTAGGCCATTTCAGGGCGATTGCGGACGGCGACCTGACTACGCAGGTCGAGGTCCGCACGCTCGACGAGATGGGACAGCTGATGACCGGCCTGCAGGCGATGCAACGCAAACTGGTTCAGACAATCAGTGTGGTGCGTGAGGGCTCGCGGTCGATCGACACCGCCGCGCATGAAATCTCGGCGGGCAACCTGGACCTGTCGCAGCGGACCGAAGAGCAGGCCGCTTCCCTGGAGGAAACCGCCTCGTCCATGGAGGAACTGACGTCGACTGTCCGCCAGAACGCCGAGAACGCGAAGCAGGCCAGCCAGGTGGTGAGCAGCACGGCGCTGCTGACCGGGCAGGGCAATCGGGCGACGCAGGAAGTCGTCCAGACGATGCGGGGCCTGTCCGACGCGTCCGGCAAGATTGCCGAAATCACCGGCGTCATCGAGGGGATCGCATTCCAGACCAATATCCTGTCCCTGAACGCCGCCGTCGAAGCGGCGCGCGCGGGCGAGCAGGGGCGGGGCTTCGCGGTGGTCGCCAGTGAGGTGCGCTCGCTGGCCCAGCGCAGCGCCACCGCGTCCCGGGAGATCAAGGAGCTGATTACGGATTCGCTGAGCCGCGTCGAGACTGGCGCTCGGCAGGTCGACCGCGCCAGCCAGGCGATGGCGGAAATCGACGCTTCGGTGAAAAAGGTCAGCGACCTTATGGGCGAGATCTCTGCCGCGTCCGACGAGCAGTCGAAGGGGATCGAACAGATTAATGTCGCGGTGGCGCAGATGGATCAGGTGACGCAGCAGAACGCGGCGCTGGTCGAGCAGGCGTCCGCGGCGGCGCTGTCGCTGGAAGAGCGGGCGGGGCAACTTGAAGCCGCTGTTTCGATGTTTCGTGTCCGTGCAACGTAGGTCCCGGGTCAGTCCGGTCCGGGTAGAGTTGAAGGCTGGTGCCATGCATCATTCAGCAGAATTACCACGAGAGTTATTTGATTGGCCAATATCGGCTGAGAAACTTTAGCGAAGAAAAGGAGCCATTCGCGGCTCGCCACGGTGGTCTCCGCACAGCAGTACGTTGCGGGCGACACCGAAAGTGCATGCATTGAGAGCGCGACCGACGCGCCGGCGGAGGCCAACTGATGCGGCGTTGTTCCGCAAACCTTCACTGTTCACAAAAGCAGCGAGCGGTCCTACGATATCGGCTTGTGACTTCCAGAAATATGGCGGACTTCAATAGTCTGTCAAGGGGGCAAAGGCGTGGAAGACTTTCAGCTGCTCGATCACTTTACGGACGGAGTAATGTTGCTCGACCGGCAGTGGAAGTTTCGGAACGTCGACCGCGCCGCTGCGCGGCTGCTGAAGCGTCCGTCGACGGAGTTGATCGGTCGCGAAATCTGGGCTGAATATCCCGACCTTGTTGGGTCGAGCTACGAGAAAGCTTATCGGCAGGCGGCCAGGACCGGATTGCCTGACACCGCGACTGAGTTCTACGCGCCGCTCGATACCTGGTTCGAAGCGCGGGCATTCCCTTGCGAAGATGGCATCACCGTGCTGGTGCGCGATGTCACCGAGGCGCGCGCAATGTCGGTGCGTTTGTCGGAGCAAGCCACGTATGATGCGCTCACCGGCCTCATCAACTGGCGCGAACTGGTTATCCGCCTTCATCGTCTCATCGATGACGGCACCGCCAATTCCGTCGATGTACTCTTCATCGACCTGGACCGTTTCAAGGAAATCAACGAATCGTTTGGCCATGCGGCTGGGGAGGAAGTCCTGCGTGTGATCGGCGAGCGTATTTCGGGCTCACTTGGTGAACGAGCCTGCGCGTCGCGCATCGGCGGTGATGAGTTCGTGGTACTAGTCGTTGACGCGCCCGAAGACGAGGCCGCGCGCGTTGCCCGCAGCATCATGGTTCGCATGCGGGAGCACATTGAGACGCCGTCCGTGCGCACGTCGGTAAGCGCGAGCATCGGGTTGGCGCAGTACTCATTTGCCGCGGCGAATGCCGACCAGTTGTTGCGCAATGCTGACACCGCTATGTATCAGGCGAAGCGCCTGGGCGGCTCGCATGTGCGATCGTTTAGCAAGGAGGACGCGCAGCGTCTCTCGCATCGCCTTCGGCGGTGGCCAGAACGGTTACAGTGACCGACTGGCTCGTTTCAATCGAGTTGCACCCCTGGTCGGAATTCCTTGTGAGTGATATGAAAACAATCATCCGTAGTGTGGTTGCTGTCGCAATGCCGATGTTTATCCACGTATCGGCGCATGCAGAAGGCATGTGCAAACAAGATGAGCAGGTGGTATTCAATTGCGAGCTGAAGAAATCGACTGCGTCACTTTGCATCGACAAGAAAACAAGGAAGTTTGTTTACAGGAATGGCACGAGAGACAAGATGGATCTTCAGGTTCCCGCTCGAGACAAAGGTGAGGACGCTAATCCATTTCAGTTTAGTAACGTACCGTATGCGGGGGGAGGCGAGGCGCACGTCCGGTTTGAACGCGGCGACTACAACTACTACCTGTACGACAAGACAGTGAAGACGGCTGATGGTCCCGAGATGTCCGCTGGAATTGTTGTGTTCAGGCAAAAACGGAAAATCGCAGAGATGGCCTGCCAGAACGATGCGTCCGTTCACCAGGAAGCATACGAAGAGATGCCTAAAGAAACATATCTCGACATCGGAACCAAGTGAGCTTTTTCTGCTGCGGGATCTGCGTACCACTCACGCGTAGCTTTGTGCTTGAGTATCGGGATGGACACTATCCGGTACCCACGAGCCTGCATGCCGTTTGAGATTCTCCGAGCGCACACGTTGGGCTATCGCGCTGGGGGCAGCCTCCGTTCGGTCCCGTAGGCGTCCGATTCTCACGCTCGACGAAAGCAGGCTGACTCCGGCCCTCGGTTACGTGTTCAGGCGGAGCTGGCTGTACCCGCACGAGTCGCTGATCTCGATCCTGTGGAAGTTCGAGACGGCCAACGCCCTGTCGGGTGTAGTTGTAGCCCGGCTCATGGGGCTGGACGTCGATCCTTATGAAGGTATCGCTCCGCGTCGGGGGTTGGTGGATGTCCGCCGGCTGCAAGAGAGCCTCGGTTTGCCTGTAGAAACGCTGCGAGCCGCGCTGATGGATCCGGTCGGACGGCGACGCTATAGCGACGTGTTCCGTTACTGTCGTCGCTGTCTCGCTCACGGCTACCACAGTGTTGTGCACCAGCTGGAAAGACTGAGCACGTGTCCCGCCCATCGTCGGCTGCTCGAAACAAAGTGTTGGCGCTGCGGCCGTGAAGCACCGTATCGGGTCAACGTCCAGGTTCTCGAGGCGCGGTTTCACTGTGCATATTGTTATGCAGGTCATGGCGGAACATGGACGCCGGACAACGCGGAACCGATGAAGCCGGCGCACCGCAGTGCGTTCACACGTCGCTATCTTGAATGTTGCCTCGGGTGAACGCATGGCCGGACAAGTTTGCGAGTTTCTCCCGGTTAGACGGAAGGATCGCCGGCGGCGTCGGCAGGTCGTCGGCAGGTCGTCGGCACAGCGTCTCACATCCACCTGTGGACTCCCCCGCGTCTCGTCAACAGAAGTGACACATTTCGTTCGCTGCCAGGTGACTGAATAATCGGCGCATTTTCTGGGCGAGGAGCTGGATGCCCGTAGTTGACACATTTCCTGGCGCAACGGAGACAGATTTCCTTCGCTCTACGAACGTCGACCACGCAAACGCCGCCCGACTCGCTGCAGGACTGTCTCGCCTTCCTGGACTGGTCGTCCGCGCCACACCAACTAACATGCTTTTTGTTACGGGCGAGAAGGTGTTGGTCGATGGCTTGACTGCCTGGCTGAAGGAAAAAGACATTTTGGTGAGTGGTCGCTACGGATTGCGACTGGTCACCCACATGGGAGTTTCCTCGTCGGACATGGACCTTGTGATTAGTGCAGCATCTGACTACTCCAAGCAAGTCGACGCCTAGCCAGAGGGGGGGCGGCCCGCAGGACTGTGGGCCGCCTCGTAATCACGTTGCTCCTGATTTGACCGTGGACTATTTCAATGCTGCTCTGGCTACTCGACACGCGGCGAGGTCCCACGCTCCGCTTCCCACGGTCTTCAAGACAATCGGCGCATCCTTTCTAACGTTTTCTCCTACCGCCGATCCGAGGGTGCGCACCTGTGACCAATCGACATCGGCCTGAATCAGGTCGCCGGCTTCAGCGCGCGTCGCATTCAGGTCATCGACGAAGATACGACTTGCGCGAACGGTTTCCTGCGCAATCTCCGCTGCGTCAGGGGTGAACGCGCCAACGCCAATTACTAACCGAGGTGCTTTGGCTGCCTCGGCGTAGACGGGCACCTTGCTGGTCGTCACCGTAATGACTGTATCGACGTCATCGGGAATCCCATCGCCACACGGCTCGACATGTACTCCTTGGGATGCCAGGGTGCCGCAGAAAGTGTCTTCGAAGCTATTGTTGAGTCCTTTGACGAGCACTCGTGCAGTGGGGTAGAGGGCATGGATGGCAAGCGCGTGGGTTTGCGCTTGTTGTCCCGTGCCAATGATGAGGAATACCTGCGGCGTGGACGGATGAAGCACCCGGACCCCTAACATCGAGAGAGCGGCCGTCCGACGCGACGTAACGGTCGGTCCGTCCAGAATGAACTCAGGACGTCCTGTCTGACCATTGCAAACGGTCACGGTGCCGAAGATGGTAGGCAAGTTTTGCTTCGCATTGTCCGGACTCACGCTCACGAGCTTGTGAATTGCTACATCAGGCGCGCTCGCCGGCATCGAAAGAACGACGCCGTTGTCATTCAACGGGACCCCGACACGCACAGGCGAATGAATCTCGCCTCTGTCGTGCTCCACGCTGGCTTCGGCCAATGCATCGACAAGAGGAATGAAATCAAGCAGCGCTGCCGTTGCTGCAGCGTCGAACACAGAGATTTTGTCCATAGGCGGTTCCTAGGTTTGTATCGACAAGTGCCAGTGCGGTTTAGAACCGGTCTGCGCGGAAAGGGTGTAAGTCGACCGACGTTGATTCGCGTGCCATGAGCTGAGACACAAGCTCCCCCGTTAGCGGTCCGAGGGTGAGGCCTAAGTGTTGGTGCCCCGTCGCTACGAATACGTTTTGCGCACAGGGAACTTCATCAATCATGGGGAGGTAGTCGGGGAGAGTCGGACGGTCGCCATACCAGCGACTTTCCATCTTGGGCGCCTGTTCGCTCGGAAACAGCTCGCCAAATTGTTTCGCGAGAATCTCGGCTCGCCGCCAATCCGGCTCTTTGGGCGGCCCAAGTTCAACCGTTCCCGCCAGGCGGATGCCATCGCGCATCGGGTTACATGTGAAGCCTCGCTCAACAAAGCTCACCGGGACCTTAATGGACTGGCCTGATGGCTTTGCGAGCTGAACGTGGTATCCGCGCTCGTGCGTCAACGGCACGCGCAGACCCAGTCGTTCAGTGAGCACCGAGCTTTTTGCTCCTGCTGCGATGAGCACTTTGTCGAAAACAAGCTTGTTTTCGCCGAGACGAACGCTGATTCGTTGGTCAGGCAGCATCTGAATGTCAAGCACCGGCGCCTTCGTGAATTTCGCGCCAGCGGTGCGAGCCGCATCGAAAATTCGCATCACGACGTCACGGGGGTTCGTGACTGAAGCCATGCCCGAGAAGTAACGTGCGTGGCTGATGGCCGACGTGAGCGTCGGAAGATATCGCTCTCGCACCTGAGCCGCGCTCAGGTTTTCGTAGTGGACACCGTATGCGTCGAGCAACTCCAATTGCTTGCGCTCAGCGTCCGCATTTACTGGTTTCTCGAACACATAGAGGGAGCCAATATCGCGGAACAAGTCGCTCACGATTTGCTTCTCTAACAGTCTTTGCCATGCCTGTGCGGCCACCGTAATGACGCTCGCCAAAGAGACGGTGTTCCGCCTGAAGCTCGACGGACGAGCCTGCGACACGAACTCAATCATCCATGGTGCCATCCGGGGCAGGCTTTTTTTATGAAGCTTCAGCGGACTATCTGATTGCAGGAGCATCCGTGGGATGCCCGAGAGCGTGTCCGGACTTGCGAGGGGCGCGACGTGGTCAATGGCAATCAGTCCAGCGTTACCGAACGAGCAGCCGAGTCCGGGTTCCTCCGAGTCGACAATGTGAACGCGATAACCCTTGCTGAGAAGGTTCAGCGCTGCGTTCGAGCCGATGATGCCTGCGCCGATTACAAGAATGTCTTCCATGGACGTTCAGAGCGAGTCACGATGATTCGTTCATATTAGCCCATATTTTTCCGATAGGAAACAAAATGTCATATCGGATCAACTATGTGCGCATCGGGCGATGCGAGCACGCAGCTGGCTGTTCTATCCGGCAATCGCGTTGTAAGCACTCGCTTGTTCCAGCAGCCACGCTCTGAAAGCCTCTAGCGGCTTGCTGTGACTGAGCTCCATAGGGTAAACGAGGTAATAGGCAGAGTCGACGGCCGCAGCCGCGTCAAAGGGAATGATCAACCCCAGTTGCTCGAGTTGCCCGTCCACGAAAAACTTCGGGACGAGCGCCACTCCAAGGCCGGCTGCTGCGGCGGCAATCAGCATCGTGTGTAATTCGTAGCGAACACCTTGCATCGTCGAGTTGTCGGTAACACCGAGGTCGGAGAACCAGTTGGTCCATGCGCCCGGACGCGTCGTGGAGTGGAGCAACGGGTAGGCAAGAAGCTCGTGTGCTTTCTTAATAGGCTTGTTCAATAGCGAAGAAGAGCAAACCGGTACGATTTCCTCGCCGAAGAGGTAGTCCGACGATGTGCCTGGCCAAGTCGGCTTGCCGTAGTGGATAGCGGCCTCAAAGTGCGACTCTTCGAACGAGAACATATCGGTTCGAACACCCATGTTGACTCGAACGTCAGGTGTGCGGTCGTTGAAATCTTTGAGTCGAGGAATGAGCCATTGGGAAGCAAAGGTGGGGAGGACTGCGAGTTCCAGATAGCCGCCGCCACTACCGTGCGCGATGATTGAGAGCGTGTCACGGTCGAGATGTTCAAGCGACCTGCGGACCTGCGTGCCGTAGAGCTTTCCCGCCTTGGTCAAAATCACTCGTTGTTTCGCTCGAACGAAGAGGCGAACGCCAAGATTGGACTCCAGAGTGGCAATCTGCCGCGAGACAGCGCTCTCTGTGAGAAATAGCTCCTTGGCGGCATGAGTGAAGCTTTCGTGGCGTGCCGACGCTTCGAAAGCCATCAACGCACCCATGTTCGGAATCTTGAATTTGCGCATGGTAGTTCCAAAAACTCATCAGCTAACAATTTAAACTCGCTTTACGCGGCTTGCAAGGGCTTGAATAATTCCAAACATGCAGGGCTGATAGGTGAAGTACCTTGGCCCTTTCACCCATTCCCGCCCTTGGTCGGGCGGCCCCAGCCCTGAGAGATTTGCGATGCGCAATGCAAACGTCGAGCGTCTTTTGACCAGCCTGCTTGGCAACGAGAAGACGGACTTTCTGTTCTCAACCTTGAACTTTCCGTCGTTGCTCGAGGACTTTGAGGAAGGCACGGTTACCCGCGCAGAACTCGCGCAAGCCATGAACATGGCACTCTTTGATGACTTGCTGCAGCGGTCGGAGAATGGCCGGGTGTACACGAAGGACGCAATCGCGAGTGGTGGTTCGGTTTTCTTTGACCACGGCGCGATACGCACGGTGCGTTGGGCGCAAAACGGTGCGTTGCCTCCCGGCGAGGCTGCCTTCACTCGCATTCTTCGTCCCCTCGGCTTCAGGCTCAATGGTCGTTATCCGCTGGACAAGCTGAACATGACCGGTCGCGCATATGCACACGAAGATGCTCCGGACGACATCGCGCAGTTCTTCGTAAGCGAACTGCATCCGGAACGTTTCTCGACCGAATTTCAGCAGGCCGTGACCAATGTGGTCGCTTCGTCGAAGGACCCGCTCACGCCGTTGGCGGTATCGCAACTCTCGGAGTTGGAGCGCGATGGTTCGTTGACCATCGAGGCTGCGTTGAAATTGTTGCCCGTCATTGTCGGTGCGTTCTCGCGTCAGCACGACCTGCCGAGCGAGACCGACTATGAAGCGTTGCTCCTTGAGTCTGCGGAGATGGCGTGGATTTCGACCGAAGGGAACGCGTTCAATCATGCTACCGACCGCGTCGAAGATGTTTTTGCGCTTTCGGATGAGGAGAAGGCGAAGGGCCGTCCGATGAAGCCGGAAGTCGAGCGCTCGCGTTCAGGTCGCGTATTCCAGACCGCATATCGTGCCGACACCGTACAGCGTCAGTTCAAGGCGGTCGACGGTACACTAACTACTCGTGACGTTCCTGGTTCGTTTTACGAGTTCATCACTCGCAAACGCACGTTTGACCAGGCGTCCCGCCGCTGGCAGACGGACCTGCGATTCGATGCCGGCAACGCGACCGGAATTTTCAAGATGACCGCCAACGCAGCGAAGTAACGTGAAGACAGCCACACCGTTCCAGGCAAGCCACGGCCTTCTGCACAAAGTCGAAACGGAGTTGCGCTCGTGCCTACGTGGCGAGGTCCGGTTCGACAACGGTTCGAAGGCGTTGTACGCCTCTGACGCTTCAAACTACCGGCAGATTCCGCTTGGCGTCGTCGTTCCGGCTGATGTCAACGACCTCGTCATGGCGCTCGAAGTCTGCCATCGGATGGACGTTCCGTTTCTGACGCGAGGCGGTGGTACGTCGCAGAACGGGCAATGTGTGAACGTTGCGGTAGTGGCTGATGCAAGCAAGTATGTGAACCGGGTCGTCTCGATTGACCCCGAAGAGCAGACCGCTATCGTCGAACCGGGCGTCGTATGCGACACGTTGCGGGATGCGGCAGAGGCGCATGGTCTGACTTTTGCGCCGGACCCAGCCACTCACAGTCGATGCACGCTCGGCGGCATGATTGCCAATAACTCGTGTGGCGCGCATTCCGTGATGGCAGGCAAGACAGTCGAGAATGTCGAGGCGCTCGAAATTGCGACGTACGACGGAGCTCGGTTCTGGGTCGGCCCGACAAGTGAAGTCGAGCTCGCCGAAATTATTCGCGCTGGCGGCCGCAAAGGTGAGATTTACTCGAAGCTGAGGGACCTGCGCAACCGCTATGCCCAACACATCCGCAAAGAGTTTCCGCAAATCAAGCGGCGCGTCTCTGGATTTAACCTCGACCAGCTGCTTCCAGAAAATGGCTTCAATGTTGCACGTGCGCTTGTAGGCACGGAGGGCACCTGTGCGGTCACGTTGCAAGCAAAGGTCCGTCTCGTTCATAGTCCGTCTTGTCGCGTCTTGCTCGTTCTTGGATTCAAAGACATCTACACGGCCGCTGACGCGGTTCCTCATTTTCAGAAGTTCTCGCCGATTGCTATCGAAGGCCTCGACCGAGGTATCATCCGCGGGCTGCAAGCTCGGAAACTGAAGGCAGAAGAAATTGCTCTCCTGCCAGAAGGTGACGCTTGGGTCGTTCTCGAATTCGGAGCAAACACTGTCTGCGATGCGACGGCACAGGCTGTCGAAGCCGATGAGTATTTCAGCGCCGGCAATGCGGGCGAAAACGTTTCTGGGCTAGTCGTTGAAGACAAGCCAAAGCAACAAAAGATTTGGTCCATTCGCGAGACCGGAGCGTCCGCAGTCTCCTTGTCCATTGACCCGTCGAAGCCAGACCCGATTGTTGGCTGGGAAGACGCTGCAGTGGACCCGATGCGCCTGGGCGATTACCTCCGACAGTTTCAAGCGCTCGTTGACCGGTATGGCTACGAGACGTGTCTGTATGGTCACTTCGGTGACGGGTGCGTTCATGCTCGCATAACGTTCGACATCCGGACATCGCGAGGCGTACTCGTATGGCGCGACTTCCTGCGGGAGGCCGCTCAACTGGTTGTCGATTTCGGCGGCTCGCTTTCCGGGGAGCACGGAGATGGTCAGGCAAAGGCGGAATTCCTTCCCATCATGTATGGCGCCGAGGTCATGCAGGCGATGGCTGAGTTCAAGGCCATTTGGGACCCAGCTAATCGGCTCAATCCCGGTAAAGTCATCAACGCGTACCGCGCAGATGAAAATTTGCGGATGGGCCCAGCGTACAAGCCTGTCACGCTGACGACCAAGCTTACCTTTGCCAGCGAAGAGGGTGACGGCATGCAGCGGGCTGTTGAACGCTGTATCGGCATGGGCAAGTGTCGCTCGCTTGATGGCGGGACGATGTGTCCGAGTTTTCGGGCCACGAGGGAGGAGAAGTTCTCCACGCGGGGACGGGTGCACCTTTTCTGGGAGATGTTGCAGGGCGAGGTCATCACTGATGGCTGGAACAGCCGCGAGGTCAAGGAAGCGCTTGACACATGTCTCGCGTGCAAAGGCTGCAAGTCGGATTGTCCGACGCATACCGACATGGCGTCTTACAAAGCAGAGTTTCTCTCGCACTACTACGAAAATCATCGCCGACCTCGACAGGCGATGTTCATGGGAAGAATTGCGCAATGGGCACCGATAGCGAGCTATTTTCCGAGGTTGACGAATTTTTTGGCCTCAACCGCCCCTATTTCCCATATCGGCAAATGGGTGGCGGGGGCCGCGCCGGAACGGAAGCTTCCGAAGTTCGCGCCAAAGACCTTCAGGAGAATCGCCGGTGCGAACCGCGCGCGCAAGCTTACGGCGGGTACGGCATCGAAACCGAAGGTCATCCTCTGGGTTGACACCTTCAGCGACAACTTCTCGCCAGAGGTGGCGGGTGCGGCTTTCGAGGTCCTCACGAGGGTTGGCTTCGAAGTGGTCCTGCCGCGCAAGCGTTTATGTTGTGGCAGGCCACTGTATGACTTCGGTCTACTGGACGAGGCGAAGGCTTTGCTCGAGACGGCTGTAGGTGCTCTGGCTGACGACGTCTTTGCCGGTGTGCCGGTTGTTGGCCTCGAACCCGGCTGTCTTTCTGTCTTCAAGGACGAACTGCTGAAGCAACTGCCGAACGTGCCTGCTGCAAAGAAGCTATCGGAACAGACATATCTGCTCTCCGACTTTCTGGCTCAGTTGGATTATCCTTGGCCGAAGCTTGATGCGGACGTTGTTGTGCATGGGCATTGCCACCAGAAAGCGCTGTTTGGCATGAAGGGGGAGACCGCGCTTCTGGACAAGCTGGGCACGCGCTGGAAATTGCTCGAGACCGGGTGCTGCGGAATGGCGGGTTCATTCGGCTTCAACAAGGACCACTATGAACTGTCCATGAAGGTCGCTGAAGATAAGCTTTTGCCGTTGCTCCGTGCGGCGCCGGCTGACGCGATTGTTGTCACGAACGGCTTTAGCTGTCGCGAGCAGATTGAGCACGGCAGCGACCGGCGCCCGATTCACATTGCTCAACTGGTGCTTCAGGCGCTCGAAGGTCAATCACCGAATCAGGTCTCGTCCTTGCTGCGACTGGCAGCAGGGGAATTGGTATCGACGTCGTAGAGAACGGAGTTGTCACTTTCATTGATGAGCCAGAGGACTTCTGCGTCCTCCGTGCTTGTCGACACTGCGGCATGTCCTGTTCTACTGTCAAAATAAATGCTGTCGCCTTCTTGCAGGTCGGTTGGAGCATACAGTTCTGAGTAAAGACATACCGAGCCACTCAGCACGAACAAAAACTCCTCGCCTTCGTGGCGGCCCCATTCAGTGAACTCATCGAGCGAATGAGCCGTGATACGGATACGGAATGGGTACATCGACTTTTTCGCCAACTCGGTGGCGAGCAATTCCATCCTGTAGCAACCTGCTGAATGTGGTTTGCCTTCGCCTTTACGCGTGACTGCTCGTCTACCATTTGCCCTCGGCCGCGTAGCGGAGCCGAACAGTTCCCCAAGATCGATTTTCAGACCGTGCACAATTTTTTGAAGAACGTCGAATGTCGGCGACATGACGCCGTTCTCGACTTTCGACAGTGTTGAGCGGGACACGCCGCATGCGCGACTGGCCGCTTCAAGCGTGTAGTCGAGGTGCATCCGCGCGGCCTTGACGCGTTTTCCAAGTTCGGAGACCGTGCTCTCGACGGGCCTAACGCCGTTGATGTCCATACGGAAGTACGAAGAGTGTTGTGGGAAAAATTGTTTCCAATGATACCAGCCATTCGCGTCGTAGCCGTTCGAAGGCCAAATGAGGGGGTTCTTGACTGTTTCTTATAAGAAATTCTTACCAGTGCCTTTGCAGGCCTGTTTCACTGCTGCTGACGTGGCCGGGAAAAGCTGATGGCATGCACCTTTGCTGCTCTGTGAGGCAGTGACGCGGACGTGAGGTCGACCACATCCGACTCAGTTCGATGGTCGACAGCTTCGTATTAAAAGCTGCGTTGAACATGGAGTCGACTTTGTATCGACATTGCGGCATGAACTGACCATCACGGTCGGATTCAGCTACATCGTCGGAGAGCGCTGTCAGCAGGGCTCTGAGCATGCGGCAGCGGCGTAATGTAGCGGCGAAGCTATATGCCTCTTGGAATAAACGCGAGCGCAACCGTCGACTGTCAACTTCAATCCGGCTGGACACCTCCGAGGTCGCCCAAGGGTACGCCGGGTAAGTGAACATCTGCTGCGCGAGCGTGCGGCCAAACGGCGTTTTGCGTTGCCGGAAGGCGTGATGCAGTTCCTGCCATTCTGGCATCCCACTGATGCGAATTTCGAATGATTCGAGCGTTAAGGTGCCAGACGCGCTGCCTTCAATGCCGGGCTCGATAGTTACGGAAAAGAGCGTCTCTGCGGGTATGTGCAAGCCCGTGCCATCGATAGCGGTGCATCGCTTCAGCGCTACCTCGGCATCTAGCTGGTGACATCCTGTGTGAGCGTGCCACAGAATTGGAAAAGGGAAGCGCACATTCTGGATGCTCACCGTTCTTGCTAGGCGGAAACGTAGATTCATGGCACGACTGCGGAGTTGAACATGGAGCGATGACGTAGTCCATCCCTCGATATGTCGGCATCCTACCGGACTACATGACATTTTTATCACGACTTTTATTTTCAGTGGCGCGGCACAACTACACGACTTCATGCGTCGGGCGCACAAAGTGTCGGCGACGCAACCCGTCTGGCAGCCGAGGCCTTGCAGGAAATCGCCCGGAAACTCCAGGTTCGGGTAATCACGGATGTATATAAGACTTTCCCTGACGGCTGCCAACCCCTGACCCGTCAGGGGTAATGATAAAAATGCATTACGTCCTGCATAGATATCGTTTGATGGCGTTCTTTTGACTACACAGAATTCTTTCAGCATCTTCGCATTTAGTTGCACACAGCGAGGGTGGTGTGGCCTGTCTTAAGCTTGGGCTGCAAATTAACGCCGAAATCGACTCTGGATATCAAAGGACATCTTCATGGCAAATCGTCTTTTCACCTACCACCGCGCGCTTGTCGTTACTGTGTCTGGTCTTCTAATCGCAGGCGGCGCCAGTGCGCAGGAAGTGGTGGTCAAGATAGGCGTCGCTGCTCCGCTGACGGGCGGAAGCGCGGCCTACGGTAAGGACATCGAGAACGGCGTGCGTATGGCGGTGGATGAGGCAAACGCGGCCCATCCGACTGTCGGCGGCAAACCGGTGAAATTTGTCGTCAAGTCTCAAGACGACCAAAGTGACCCTCGAATCGGCGTTCAGGCGGCTCAGTCGCTGGTTGATGACAACGTCGCGGTGGTAATCGGCCATTTCAATTCGGGAACGACGTTGCCGGCTTCGAAGATTTACGCCCGTGCCGGAATCCCGATGATTACGCCGGCAGCCACCAATCCGATGATTACGCAAGGAGGCGCAACCTCTGTCTATCGCGTGATTGCAACTGACGCGCAGAACGCCGGCAACGCTGGCACCTATGCCGTGACTGTTACCAAAGCAAAGCGAATTGCCATCATTGATGACCGTACAGCTTTTGGGCAGGGTGAAGCGGACGAATTCGAGAAGGCAGTCAAGGCGGCCGGCGGCAACATCGTCGCGCGTGAATTCACGAACGACAAGGCCGTCGACTTCAGCGCGCAACTCACGACCATCAAAAGCAGCAATCCCGACCTTCTTTTCTTCGGTGGCCTTGATGCGCAGGGCGCCATGCTGGTGAAGCGGATGCGGCAGTTGGGTATGAAGGCTCAGTTTCTCGCTGGCGGCGGAGTGATGGACGCAACGTTCCTCAAGCTCGCCGGAAATGCGGCGGAGGGAGCATCAGTCTGGGAGTATGGCCAGCCGTTATCGACCTTGCCGAAGGGCAAGGACTTCGAAGTAAAGTTCAAGCAGAAATTCGGTGTCGACATGCTCGCGTACGCACCGTTCGCATATGACGCAGCCCAAATTGCAATCACCTCTATCGAGAAGGCAAATTCGACGAAGCCCGCGGACATCAATGCTGCACTCAGGTCCGTCGATTTCACCGGCATCACCGGAAAAATTGCGTTCACGCAGACGGGCGACCTGAGAAATCCGAGGTCGACGATGTATCAGGTCAAGAACGTCGCCTGGGTGCCGGTTACCACGAAGGCCTCGGACTGAATTTCCAGCGTTTTCGTCGGGGACATACGCGCCTTCCTGGTCGCGCATCACGGCCCACAGTAGGTGGCAGCTGGCCTGCGGGAGTTTCTGATGAGAAAAATGCACTGTGCAGCGGGCGCATTCCCCATTTATTCAATCGGCGCAAAAAAACTAGAAACATTGCCTGGCTTATTGTCGGGCAGGAAGCGGAAGCGTATAGTTTCCTAACTTACTCAATTCTCGTATCGGAAACAGAAGGGGCGTTACTGTGAAGGCATCCACCATCCTTTCGGAACTCGGCATTTCTCATCAAGCGGAAGTCGGTGACATCGAAGTTCGTTCGCCTATCAACGGCAAAATCGTCGGCCGCGTGGCCAGCCAGACGGTTGCCGACGTCGATGCTGCGCTCGCATCGGCGCAGGAAGCATATAAGACATGGCGCAACGTTCCGGCTCCACGTCGTGGAGAACTGGTGCGTTTGCTCGGTGAGAAGTTGCGTGAACGCAAGCAGGCGCTCGGAAGTATCATCACCCTCGAGACCGGCAAGATTCTTCAGGAAGGCCTCGGCGAAGTTCAAGAGATGATTGACATCTGCGACTTCGCGGTCGGCCTGTCGCGCCAGCTTTATGGTCTGACTATCGCCTCGGAACGTCCGGGCCATCGCATGGCTGAAACGTGGCATCCGATGGGCGTTTGTACCGTCATTTCCGCATTCAACTTCCCGGCTGCGGTGTGGTCCTGGAACGCTGCACTTGCTCTCGTCTGTGGCAACGCGGTCATCTGGAAGCCGTCTGAAAAGACCCCGCTGACCGCGTTGGCCGTCGAAAAGATTCTGCAAGACGCGCTGAAGGAATTCGGTGACGCACCGGCGGGCCTCACGGCCCTCGTCAATGGTGGTCGCGACGTGGGCGCAAAGCTCGTCGCCGACGCGCGCTCCAACATCGTGAGTGCCACTGGCAGCACGGAGATGGGACGTACCGTCGGTATCGAGGTCGCTCGACGTTTCGGTCGGTCCATTCTGGAACTCGGCGGCAACAACGCCGGTATCGTCTCGAGCACGGCTGACCTGGAGCTCGCGCTGCGAGGCATCCTGTTCTCTGCTGTGGGTACTGCTGGCCAGCGCTGTACGACCCTGCGACGACTCTTTGTGCACGAAAGCGTCTATGACAAGGTTGTTGAGCGTCTCAAGACGTTCTACGGCAAGGTCGCAATCGGAAACCCGCTCGAACAGGGCACCCTGATGGGCCCGCTCATCGACGAGCCGTCGTTCAATCGCATGCAGGCCGCTCTCGCGCAGGCGAAGAGTGAAGGCGGCAAGGTTTTCGGCGGCGAACGTCACACAGTCGCTGGAAACGAAAACGGCTTCTATGTTCGTCCGGCGCTTGTAGAGATGCCCTCGCAGACTGAAATCGTCTTGAAAGAGACGTTCGCACCTATCCTGTACGTCCTGAAATACAGCGAGTTCAACGAGGCTATCGAGGCGAACAATGCCGCGCATCATGGTCTGTCCTCGTGCGTGTTCACAACTGACCTGCGTGAGAGCGAGCGCTTCCTGTCTGCATCGGGCAGTGACTGCGGTATCGCGAACGTAAACATTGGGCCGAGCGGCGCAGAAATTGGTGGCGCGTTCGGCGGTGAGAAGGAAACGGGCGGTGGTCGCGAGTCGGGTTCGGATGCATGGAAAGCGTACATGCGCCGTGCAACGAACACGGTCAATTTCTCCTCGGCGTTGCCGCTCGCTCAAGGCATCGACTTCAACATCGACTGATTGATTCCTTCAAACCGGTTTCGATGTGGGTCGCGAATCGGTGATGGTTATCTTGGACGCTCAGTTGTGAGCGTCCTCAATTTGGCAATTTGGAGCATGACGTGAGTTCTCAAGTCGTTATCGTTGGCGGCGGGGTAATCGGTAGTTCTATCGCCTATTTTTTGCGGGCTTCAGACCCGACGGTATCGGTGACAGTCATCGAGCGCGACCCTAGCTATGCGAAGTCGTCGTCTGCGCTATCGGCAGCATCTATTCGGCAACAATTCTCCACGCCGCTGTCCATTCAAATGTCGTTGTACGGCATTGAGTTCCTGAGAAACATCGGTGAACTCCTCGAGGTCGACGGTAACAAGCCGGAGATTGACCTTCATGAAGGTGGTTATCTCTTCCTGGCCACGCCCGCAGGCGAGGGCATCTTGCGTGAGAATCACGCGCTTCAGAAAAGCCTCGGAGCCGACATCGACCTCCTGTCGGCCGAGGCCCTGAAGGCGAAGTTCCCATGGTTGAACGTTGACGACTTGGTCGCCGGCGCGTATGGCGTGTCCGGGGAAGGTTGGTTCGACGGATATGGACTTGTGCAGGCATTGCGCAAGAAGGCGCAAGCACTGGGAGCGCGCTATGTTGCATCCGACGTTATCGGAATCGAATGTGATGGTCGCAAGGTGACTCATGTCCTTGCGAGCAATGGCGAGCGGTATGCGTGCGACACCTTGGTCAACGCGGCAGGCGCGTGGACTCGCACGATTTCGGAGATGATGGGCATTAATATTCCGGTCTACGCGCGTCGACGGAGCATTTTCAACGTCTCATCTCCCGCACGCCTGACCAACGCGCCGCTCCTCATCGACCCGACTGGCGTGTACTTCCGTCCCGAAGGCAAGACCTATATTACTGGTACGTCGCCGTCGGCGGACAATGATCCGGACGATTTGCCGCTCGATGAAGTCGACCACGACCTCTTCGACGAAGTTATCTGGCCCACGCTCGCGAATCGCGTGCCTGAATTCGAGGCATTACGCGTAGAGAACTGCTGGTCCGGCTACTACGAGTACAACGTGTTCGACCATAACGCAATCATCGGCTATCACCCGGACATCGAAAACTGCGTGTTTGCCAATGGGTATAGCGGGCACGGCCTGCAACAAGGTCCTGCAACAGGGCGGGGCGTGAGTGAATTGATTCTGGCCGGCAAGTACACCTCTCTGGACCTATCGTCTATGAGCTGGGGTCGTGTGCTTGAAAACCGACCTATCGTTGAGAAAAACGTCGTCTAGTTTTAACCTGCTCCGAATACATGAGTAGATAGCTCCTGCTCTCTTCGACAAAATGGCCCGACTCGTTCGGGCCATTTTATTTGGTCCGCCAGCGCATTGAGAAGACTTAATCAGCACCTCATTACCACATGAGTACAGATGCCTCTCAAGAGAGCCTTGTTCCGAAGGCACTTGCACGCTCGATTAACTCAAGGGTGATGAGAATTGCGCACTACCTAGTGCATAGATATCGTTTGATGATGCGGTTCTGGTTGACCACAATCCAAGACATGAATTCCTGATTTCTCCATACGCTTCGGATTGCTGCTAGTCTCAGTCAACCGCATCGTTTCGTTGAAGAACCATACGCCATCAACAACTGGCCATAGAACGACGATATGTACAAGTTCACACCGCCTTTCCAAAACCCCTCAGGTTCGCCCATTCGTGAACTGTTCAAGTATCTGAGTGAACCAGGGATGATTTCTTTCGCTGGCGGATATCCAGCCAGTGACCTGTTCGATGTTGAAGGATTGCAAACAGCAACGGAGCGCGCTTACAAGACCCCGGTCCGATGCCTCCAATACGCGCCCACCGACGGTATCCCCGAGTTGAAGCAGCAACTGATTGCGCTGATGGCGCAGCGGGGTGTCGAGTGTGCAAACGACGAACTGGTCGTCACGACCGGCTCGCAACAGGGATTGGACCTCCTGCTTCGTGTTCTGGTGAATGCTGGTGATGTAGTACTCACGGAGCAGCCTGCGTATCCTGCGACTCTGCAAGCACTGAAGCTCCAACAAGCATGGATAGTGACCGTACCCGTTGACGCGCATGGACTGGATGTCGACCGCCTTTCGAACTTGCTTTCTTCCGGCGCCGTTACCGCGCCGAAGCTTCTCTATACCGTGCCGACGTTCGCGAATCCGACTGGTGCGACTCTCTCTGAGGAGCGGCGGATCGCATTGCTCAAGCTCGCGGTGAAGTACGAGTTTCTCATCATCGAAGACGACCCTTACGGCGACTTGAGGTTTGCGGGGGAAAAGGTGCCCTCGATTTTGTCTCTCGCCTCTCAAGTAGACGGGGCGCGTGACTGGGTCGTTCATTTCGCGAGCCTCTCAAAAATCGTCGCTCCGGGACTACGCATTGGTTGGACCGTGGCGCCCAAAGAGATTGCTCGCCGCTGCGTCATTGCGAAACAGACTGTTGACCTGTGCAGCACACCCTGGACTCAGGCGACTGCGGCGGAGTATCTCGCTGATGGCGCACTTCAACGTCATCTGCCGCGCATTACTGCGATGTACAAGCGCAAGAGTGACGCGCTATGCAATGAGCTGCGCGCCCAGTTTGACGAGAGATTGGAGTTTCATGAGCCCGAAGGTGGCATGTTCGTCTGGGCGCGTATCGATGGCGTCGATGCCTCAACGCTCTTGACGCGGGCCATTGAGAACAAGGTCATCTTCGTACCTGGCAAAGCATTCTTTGCCGACAAGGTCGACTCATGCACGCTGCGGCTTTCGTTCGCAGCGCCTGGTGTCGATGATATACAAGAGGGAGCAAAGCGGCTAAAGCGTGCTTACGACGAACTCCGTGCCGTGCTCGCTCCATCAGTTCAGTAGTTCAAGCGGGAAAAGGTGCTCGAAATGAAAGTAATGGTCGCCGTAAAGCGTGTCGTCGACTTCAACGTCAAGGTCCGGGTCAAAGCAGACCAGTCAGGTGTTGAACTCGCGAACGTGAAGTTTTCCATGAATCCGTTCTGTGAGATTGCTGTCGAAGAGGCTGTAAGGCTTAAAGAAGCTGGCGTTGCGACTGAGGTGGTGGTCGTTTCCGCGGGTCCCGCTCCTTGTCAGGAGACGTTGCGTACAGCGCTGGCAATCGGTGCAGACCGCGGAATCCACGTGAAAGTTGATACCGAATTGCAGCAGCTTGGCGTTGCACGCATTCTTCGGGCAGTTTACGGACGCGAGAAACCGGACCTGGTCATCCTCGGCAAGCAAGCCATCGATGACGATGCTAACCAGACCGGACAAATGCTGGCGGCGCTCGCCGATATCTCGCAGGCGACTTTTGCCTCCCATCTTCAGGTCGAAGACGGTGCAGCACTGGTCACGCGAGAAATCGACGGCGGGTCAGAGACCGTGAGCGTCAAATTGCCGGCGGTTCTCACGACGGACCTTCGCCTGAACGAGCCTCGCTATGTGACGCTTCCGAACATTATGAAGGCCAAGAAGAAACCGGTCGACGTGATTGAAGTTGCAGAGCTTGGCGTTGATATCAACCCGCGCTTGAAAACGTTGAAAGTGACGGAGCCGCCCACGCGCGCGGCGGGAATGATGTTGGCGGACGTTGCCGCGCTCGCCACCGTAGTGCAAGGCAAAGTAAAGTTAAGTTGAGGTTTGTCATGACGACACTGGTAATTGCAGAACACGACAATGCTGAACTCAAAGCGTCGACGCTTCATGCGCTGACAGCTGCACGGCAAATTGGCGTGCCCGTTCACGTATTCATCGCTGGCTTCGGCGCGACTTTGGTTGCGTCCGCCGCCGCGAATCTCGAAGGCGTAGCGAAAGTATTGCATGCTGACGCGGAGCACCTGGCAGCACACCTCGCGGAGAATCTTGAGCCGACGCTAGTCGCCGTCGCACAGCAATATTCGCATCTCATTTTCCCGGCAACCGCATTCGGGAAAAATGTTGCGCCGCGAGTCGCCGCCAGACTGGCTGTCAGCCAGATTTCGGACATCACCGCGGTTGTGAGCGCGGACACGTTTGAGCGGCCCATTTACGCCGGCAACGCCATTGCAACGGTTCAGTCGGCAGACGCAGTCAAGGTCTTGACCATACGCGTTTCTTCCTTTGAAGCATGCAAGGTGGACGCAGGAACGAATGCGCCGATTGAGCGGGTAGAAGCCGAGCCGGACCGAGAGCTTTCATCACTCGTAAATCGCAAGCTCACGAAGTTGGAGCGGCCGGAACTTACAGCGGCGAAGGTTATCGTCTCGGGCGGCCGCGGACTTGGGTCGGAAGAGCAATACAAAGCGATTCTGGAACCTCTTGCCGACCGGCTTGAAGCTGCGTTGGGCGCATCCCGGGCGGCCGTTGACGCGGGGTTCGTCCCGAACGATTACCAGGTTGGCCAGACAGGCAAGATTGTGGCGCCTGATGTCTACATCGCCGTCGGAATTTCAGGCGCCATTCAACACCTCGCCGGTATGAAGGACTCGAAGGCAATCATCGCCGTGAATAAGGATGCCGAGGCACCGATTTTCTCGGTTGCCGATTATGGGCTTGTCGGGGACTTGTTCGAGGTCGTGCCAGAGTTGGTCAACAGGCTTACTTAACACATAAGCCGTTCGGCGCGGTAGCGTGGCCGATACACGCAAATAATCAAGGAGCCACGAAATGGATATGAGGATACCAATTTGGGTCGAGGATGAGAGCAGCGAAACGGCTGCTCGAATCGTAAGACATCATTCGACGCAAATCGGTGCTGCACCGGGGTACGTTGCGGAAGTCTTCGAGCGTCTGGCTGCGGAACATGCCGACGCCAAAGACGATTCACCTGCGGTACGTGGGTATAACTGACCCTCGTAGTGTTGTTATTCAGCCAACAAAGATTGGTGCGCAAGCTCAATAGCATTAGTAGTCCAAATAGACAAAATGCAGACGAACCGCAGCACGCTGACGCGGCGGTACGTATGCCGCGCGCCGATTTCACTAAGAGGCGTTAACAAAATGAGTTCTTTAGTTTTCGCCAACAGATGATGCAACAGGCGAGTTTCATGAAGGCTTCGTGGATAAATGCGAGGCGTTCAAAGCGGATGCGCAGTCGTCGGAAGTTGTGAAGCCACGAGATAGTTCGCTCGACGACCCAGCGCGTTTTTCCAAGGCCGCTGCCATGAGGCTGGCCACGTCGGGCGATTTCAGTGGCGATGCCGGCAGCATGTAGCGGGCGCCGGTATTTGTCGTGATCATAGCCTCGGTCACCCTGCACGATGCGGGGCTTCGAAAGCGGCCGGCCGCGCTTGCCGGCAATGGGCGGGATCGCGTCAACCAGCGCGTGAAGCTGGGTGACATCGTGGCGGTTGGCGCCGGTGAGGATTACCGCGAGCGGGATGCCCTGCGCTTCGGTAATGAGGTGGTGCTTTGAACCAGGTCGCGCGCGGTCGGTGGGATTCGGTCCCGTTTTTGACCTGCGCCCACTGCGCGGATTGAGGAGGAATCGACAACGACGCGGGACCAGTCAATCTGTTCGGCCTCACGCAACCTGGCGAGCAAGACTTCGTGCAGCCTGTCCCAGACGCCGGCGGTCTGCCAATCCCGTAGACGGCGCCAGCAGCTCATGCCACTGCCGCAACCCATCTCGCGCGGCAGCAGGTCCCAGCGCAGGCCCGTCTGCAGGATGAACAGGATGCCGGTAAGCATGGCCCGGTCATCCAGTGGTTTGCGTCCGGGATACCGTGAACGGCGAGGTTTGGGTGGGGCAGCAACGGTTCAATGAGTGCCCACAACTCATCATCGAGTATCGGTTTGGCCATGGTCTCCTCGTCACCGAAACAATGACGAGGTTAACAGCAATCGTTGGAAGTTAACAGACCCAGGAAATCATTTTGTTAAGGGTTCTAAGTACGCGCAAAACACAGGTGGAATTTCTCGAAGCGTCGTTCGACTCGATGCCTGATTTCGGCGTCTGCACAAGGGATGCAGGTCCGGTACGTGGCCGGCAACCGGATGCTCGCTGCTCACAGCGGTCTCAGGCGTCGAGCAAACACTTTGCGACGAGCAAGGGCAACTTTTGCAGCGCGGCACAGGTCGAGCGCATATCACAGCAATCTACCTCTAACAGTCCCGTTTTCGAGCAGCCCATGTATCGTCTTTCTCAGGATGTCGCGGACAGCGGCCGCAGCGGGAGAAAGTGGATGATGTTCCGGCCACACGATGGACTGGACTCGCGTAATACCGGGCTCAGCAATCGGCCGAACGTCGAGAGCACCTGAGCGTACAGCGTCTAAGCAACTGCTGAAGGGCAATATCGAGGAGGCGACCTTTCCCTGTGCCACCCCAACGAGGATAGATAGGCTGTTTACCTCATAACGAACGTTGAGCGTCACGCACGTCAAATTAGCCATGCACTGAAGCGATGCGCGGAGCGGACGGCTATACATGTTTAGCTAGTGTTCTGTCCCAGAAATAACTTTGCATAGCCGAGCCACTTTCTGGAGGATCGAATCGGCGGTCGCGGTCCATACGAACGGCCGAACGCGGTGCCGCAACGCACGACAAATGCGAAAGCCGATTCCCGGTTGGCAAACTGTCCCAGGTCACAAAGGGATCTCGTCTCGCCATCCTCTTCAAGCACCGATGCGATGGCAGGGCCGTTGGCACGACGCAGTCGCACACCGCACAGCGGTGCGCCGCGGTTGCCTACGGACGGACCTCCGAGCATGATAAGACGTTGTGGTTCGGCGTCCGCGTTGACGCTCGAGCTGTACGAGCGAACTTGCCGCGGGAGATCAATGTGCGCATCCTGGTCGTCGGCCTGTTAATTTTTGTTGTGGCGGTGCCTCCTTCCAATGCACATGCAGAGGTTGACCAACGCTGTGTATCCGTTCAGGCGAGTATCTGCAGTTCCACATTCGCGCAATGTCAATGCACATCCGCCGGTCGGACGGACGACGCCAATGGCGTGGCGGAGCAGCAGAGACGATGCGCCCGGGATTGCCAGGAGGCATATCAAAAATGTGTGTCGAACGCGACGCGATCCTGTTACCGATAGGGCATCAGACCATTGGGATCGCGCCATCCATGATCGCGGAGGCGGATTACGTCTGAAGGGCATTGCAGTGATTGCGCACGCCGTGGAGGATTGCCGCCATTCCGATTTGAATGCCAAAGACCGAGCTGCTTCCGTCGGGCATCCGGCGAGTTCCGTGAACCGACCAGTGCAATGACGATTTTCTGCGTTGCGCGGATGGCAACTATCGGTAGCTGATAGTTGCCAATCCATATGCAGATCGGCGAGAGCGTTGCGCGAATGGTAGCGCACCCAAACCGGCCGTCCGATCCTCTTCAAAGCTGTCGTTCGACCACGCTGGTTAGCCTGCTACTGAAGTTTGAGCCTTTCTATCATGAATTGAGCTACGTCAACACGCGAATTGCGCGATTCGCGCAGCCTGATCAAGCTGGCCGCCTCGAAGGGAGCGGTAGCTAACTGAATCGAGACGCGCATGTGGAGATTCTCATGAAGCCACTCATGGCTGTTGGACTGGCCACAATCGGTGGGGTTATTGCGTTCCGGTGGCTATCACCGGAGTTGCGCAGTCGTATGGCTGCCAGAATGAAGCATCGGATGACTTCGGGACTGGAACACATGATGGCGAATCTTCCCGAGGATGCTCCGCCCAAACTAATCATGTCCGTCTTGCCAAGACTTCAAGCACAAAACGAGGAGATCATTACCTTGTTGCGAGAACAGAACGTGCTTCTTCGCGACCAGCAAGGCAATGTCCACTGACAACGGGTTGGTCAGAGGTGACACATGGCGGCAGATGGCCCAAACGACCAAGGCGTAGAGAGTGCGCACGCTCTGGCCAGGAAACTGGACACCATCGGGTGGGGCGTTTTCTTGATCTGGATCGGTATAGCTTTCCTGGCGGACGCCGGCTGGGAGTGGGACTTCTCGGTATAGGCGTAATTGCCATCGCGGCGCAGGTGGCGCGGAAGTATTTCGGGGTTCGTATCGAGCGGTTCTGGCTGCTAATCGGGGGCGTGTTCGCAGTGTGTGGGTGCTGGGATACCTTTGCAGCTCATCACGCTTGGCAGCCCCCTTGAATTCCTGCGGGGCCGCGAAGGAAAAGGAAGTTGCCAGCCCGGTTCGATCGAGACGATTGTCAGGGACTGCCTTCGCTCGGACTCAGTTCGCTCATGGAGCGATTTCTTTGCCCGCAATGACGCGTTTTGCAGCGGCGTGCCACTTGAGGGGGATCTTCACAAAAAGTTTTCGAATCGCGAGCTAAACTTCCGCTATAAGACGTGGGACTCAATGATGGGATGCGCACACAACGCCTACGTATTTGATACTTTGGTGCTCGATACGCTTCTCGGTCGTACCGATGCAAGCGCGCCGGCAGTATTGACCACCCGCCCATTTGACAAGTAGAGGTAGAGCTACGACTGCGGTTTGCGATCCATGATATGGCACTCGAGAACTTCGCAAAACATCGGCCATACCGACGCGTGCTCGCGATAGCCCTCCCGGCCGTGCCGCGCATCTGCTAGCTAGCTCCAGTTCCTTATGACGATGCGCAACTTGCTGGCAATGCTCGGTTGCGCGGTCGGCGGCGAGTTGACATCGATCTCGAACAGCATGGCGCCATTGACGATCTGGACATTCGCGGGCGTGGAGGCGTCGTTGGGCGTTTCGCTCTGAATACCGTACTGTATCGACCAGCCGACTGGCGCAGCAGGATCCACCTTCGCTTCCACTACGACGAGTTTTCGGACGAGGTATCCCCTTCAAAATGCCGCTTGAGCCACAGAACACCGTCGATCTCATAGTCGGGAACGAGTACGACACACTGCCGTCCTGGCGCTGGCTTTTCGCCGGATCGAGGAACAACGAAAAAAGATGAGGGCTGTTGTCCTGGCTCGCAGCGAGCACGCCATTCGAGTCCTTCGGAAATAGTTCATCGTATGTACGTTGAATCGCAGAGTTCTCACGCACCACACGCCGATGGAGCTGCCATTGGCTCCCGCGCAACGACGCGACGATCTCGAAGCGATACGACGCTCGCACCGAGTTTGGATCCCTGTTGTAGGCCGTCTGAACCTCGTCCGGCAATGTGACGTTGGATACATCTAGAAATCCGTCCGCACGTACCGACCCGAACAGAAAACGCTTGTCCTCGTGGGCGGTGGGGGAATCCAGTGATGGGTTGGTGCGCATGGAGAATGCAACGACCTTCGGGGTCTCTGAGGACAAGCGGATCGAGTCGCCGCGCGCCCATGTGCCCAGCAGCCGCTGCAGTTCACGAATCTGCTTCATGGCTTCGGCCAGGTCCGATGCCGGCACCACCTGCTCCCCGGCACTCACCGCCGACAGGCTGCCGTCCCGAAAGAGCTAGCGCCACGCAAACACCTGGTTCGCATTCACCTGATGACGACGGGCTACCCCGGAAACGGTGGCTCCGGGTTCGAAGGTTTCACGCACAATCGCCAGTTTCTCTTCAACCGAGCGGCGTCGGCGTTGCTCCGGCTGGGTCAGAACCTCAACGGGTTCCATGTTGTTAGTTGTAGGCTTAAACATAGGCGGAAGACTTCCTCATAGTTTAAGCGTTACCCAGTGTCCGGTTTTCGCGGGGGCCGGCCCACAAACACAGTCCGTCGACCGTCATCGATACGCTTTCGAAGATCCGCTATCTCAAGCAATTGGGCGCACATTCCTGGGCGCTCGACGCAGTGCCTGTCGAGAAGCAGCGCGCGTACGCACAGCGCATTCAGGCGCGCCGTCCCGCGAAGGTCCGTGAGCTGCTGCCATCTAGGCGCACGCTTGAAGTTGTCTTTTTTCTTCGCATTACCCTGCTTGAACTGACTGACGCTTTGCTCTACCAGACGGCTCGTCGCGTATCCGATCTTGTACGTCAGGCCTATGACAAAACCACTGTCAAACAGGCTCTTCTGGCCATCGACTACCCGGCGTGGGCATCCGTTCACTGCTGGGTGCGCTTCATATTTGACATAAAACCCGCTGGCGTTCGACACCCGGGGTATCCGTTCTTTGATGCATTTTCTGTCGGTTTTCACCGTCTGGCTGCTGATGGTCAAGCCGGCGCTCGCGGGCCGGCCCACGAACGTATGCAACATGACGAGCCGGCATCGCGGGCGCAGGCGCTGCTCGGCGAGGTCCTGCGCCGGGAGCGCGAGGGCGACCCGTACGAACTGGTCAGTTCGCGTCAGGAATTCAGCCGGCTGCACGAAGGGTTGGTCGAGCCAACGTGGCGACGCGGAAAGAATGCAGCGCCGGTGATTGGTAGCGGCTTGCTCGCGCAATGGCCGGCGAGCCTTGTGAGGGATCATCCCTGTCCCCGAGGGTTCGTGACGCACAGACCGATTTCCTGACTGCCTGCGCAGCCGGGAGCAAAATCGTGGGGGTTTTCTGATCACGGGAATCCGGCTGACGGGGTCGATCGCGTTATTCGACATGTGCGCCGATCTTTTGCAGTCGTCAAACGGAAACCCGCTAATCTTCAGGCACGCGATAGCCACGGTGCACGAGCCCCTACATGCCAGTCTTCAGCAAACGCGAAGCTAAAAGCGAACATCACCAACAACGAGCGGTTTCAGTATCTACGTCAACGCACCATCTGACGTCAACGAAACCGGACCCCACAACGTTATGGCAGTGGACGACGCAATGAATCGTCGCCTTACCACTGGAGACTCCGGATGAAGAAGCTTGCTGCCGCCTTGGTTACCTCCCTGTTTGCTACGGTCGCGTTCGCCCAGGCTTCCGCACCTGCCGCAACCGCACCCGCAGTTGCCGCTACGGCGCCCGCCACGAAACCGGTTCCCGCCCACAAGACGACGAAGCACATTCATAAAGTGAGTCACCACGTGACACACAAGAAGGCGGCGTAACAGGAAGCGGTCCTGATGTGGAGTACCAAACCCTGCTTCGGCAGGGTTTTACGCATTGAATGAATGGTTCTAAACGGGGGGCGGGGTAATCGCTCGTTCGAGCTACGGAGACACCGTCAAGGTGTTCGCGGCAGTCGGTGGGCGCGGCTGCATCGGTTTCTGCAAACAACGCTGCCTGATGCGAACGGGAGCACTTTGTCGCCAAGGCATTCGCGGCGGCCCGTGGGCGGGGCCGTCAAGGTGGGCAGGCTCACGCCGGTCCGCTTCAGAATCCCGCAAACGCTGCCTTATGCGAGCGCGAGTGTCTTGGCTCTTAACGCCCCGAGATTTCACGTGACGGTGCGCCGCTAGACTCTCAGCCTCCTGTTCGCGGCCGTAGCGCTTCGTTGTCGGTCCATCCGGTGCGTTCGGTCTATGTGTGCGGCCCAGTTCAGTATCTCGCATCCGTGTCGATATACAGACATGGACAGAAGCGCATCTCGACAGATCCTCCAGTCGGCTCATAGCACCCCGCCGGCCGTCGTTAACCTTCGCACCGACCTGTCGGTTGCCGCGCCAGCAGATTGAGTACGACACGGTCTTTTTCGGTTTGCTGAACGACAGTGTCGGTTTGACGAGCATGGAGGAGCGGGTGAACCTGCTGGAAAGCTGACTGCGGCGTACGCACAGTTGGACCAGCGAGGGTTCCTCGCGGGGCGACCGGTTCGCTCATTACGACCGATTGCGTCGCAGGGAAGACGCCAGTTTCTCTCGATGAACGCAGGTCTGCTCGGGCGAGGGATGTGATTCTGATCCTCGGGGAGACGAGCCCGAAGCATCATTGAGATCGCCTGCGCTCGTTCGGGCAGAGGTGGTTTCTGAATGACAGGCCCAGGCTAACAACAATGTAACGCAGAACAATGTCCAGCACTGACGTCCTTCTTGTTGTCGCCATGGTGTCATGCATCGCCAGCGCTGGCGTGCTTGGTAGCCTCGCCCGTCATCGCATTGCAGGTCTTGGCCAATGGCTCGCCGCACACTGCATTCTATTTGTGGCATTCGGCGTGCTCGTCTCAAGGCGCGGCAGTTACCCTCCCTCGATCGTACTCGTTGCATGTGTGTGCGTCCTCACGGCCGCTGCGCTGATCTTGCAAGGCTGCCGACGCTTTGCCGGTCGCCCGGCTATCCTGCGATACGAGTATCTGGGCCTGGCGGTGTCATTTGGTGCCGTGTTCTATTGGGCTGTATTTGCGCCCGATGAGAATGCGCGAGCGGGCGTGATGTCGGCTGTGCTCGGCTATACACGGATGGCCGCGGGCTGGACCATCTGGAATACCCGGGCACTGCGTCGGCGCCAGTACGGTCATTGGCTGGTCATCCTCGGCGCAGCTGCCGGTACGGCAGTGCATGCGTCGAGAGTTGTTCAGTGCATTGTCTTCGCGAGTCCCACGACGAGGGTCCTGGAGCCGACGGCATCGAACATCGCTTTCATCGCAGCGGGCATTCTTTCGCTGCTCCTGCTGTCAATTGGGCTCGTCATGCTGGTGAACGACAGTCTTGTGGACCAGGCGCAACGCCTCGCAACAGTTGACGAGCTGACAGGTCTGCTTGCAAGACGTGAGCTTCTGTTGCGTGGCGGAGCGCTGCTGGAGGATGCCCGTTCCTCGCATTCGCTGCTCTCGGTTGCCATCATTGACCTCGACGATTTCAAGGTTATCAACGACCGTTACGGGCATCCTGCTGGCGACCGTGTTCTGCAGAACTTTGCCATTGAGGTGTCCCGACAGCTTCGACGTACGGACGTTTTCGGGCGACTTGGTGGGGAAGAGTTTGCAATTTTCCTCCCTCAGACTGGGAAAGAGCAGGCGGCCGGACTGATCGAATCGGTTTTGTTGTCGGCCACGGCCAGCAAAACAGAAGAAGGCCAACCCCGCTGGACCTTCAGTGCCGGTATCGATACATGCCGGTTTGACGATACGCTCACCGACCTGATAACTCGCGCTGACGCAGCGCTGTATCGCGCGAAGCGGAAGGGGAAAGGGCGAGTCGAACTGGCGAGTCCTGACTCGCTAGCTACCGCGTGACGCTTACCGTGCACGCGACGATCACGTCGAAGCATATCTTGTCAGGGTGATCTTACTTTCCGTACATTTTCGGGCGGGAACGGCACAGGTAGGCGCTTATAGGAAGTGCATGGAAAGCCTCATGCCCATTAGGCGCGAGCTGACGGACCGGTCGTCAGTGCCATGCCGACGCTCGGAGACGGACGGCGGCTGGTCCGTTGCATGCTGATTTGCCGCCATTGCAAGCCCGGGCGGACGAGTGGTACTTCTCGTGGTAATGAATGAGTCTTCCCGGCCAACATGAGACGGTCGCCGGAAGCATCGGCCAGACATTCAAGCGTCGGCGGCCTCTCCAGAACGGTCATCCAGTCGATCTCTCAAGTTTCTCGCCCGATGGTCGTATAAACGATGTCATCGCTCGATAGTCGGGCATGGATTAAAAATGCATCTTCCTCGTCTTCTGCTACTCCCATTTCGCGCATTCGAGAGTGGGATGGTCGCCTCCGGCATCATCATTTCGTTTTTCTATACGGTCGTACTTTTGCTAATAGGAGCGCTGGTTTACGAAATTATCAACTACGCAGGTGTAGCGCCCCGAGTTGGTGAGGCCAATGTGGCGAGGCGTCTTGTTCCCGCGCATTGGGAATGGCAAAGCCGAGGGCGCGCCATCATGCGGGTCTATGTGGAGGACTATGAAGTCCTTGATCTAGTCATCGACGGTCAGAAGATCGTGTATCGGCCAATTCCGTGGATTATGGAGCGGGCGAAGAGCGATACCACCGCGCCTGTCGAATATACGACGGGTCGGCTGAATGGCAAGATAAATGTCAGAAAATTTATGTACTTGTGATGGGGCGCAACGGTGAAGAAACACACGACCCATTGGGAATATGTGCGATCAGTTCGCCAACAGGTTGTCTCAACAGCGCAGGCGATGCTCGACGGGCGGTTGAGCTTTTTGATCGGTTCACGACAACTGGCCGGTTTGCGCCATGAGACCGATATCACTGACGACGACGCAGATTTTTTGATTTTCGTGGCTATCGATTCAGAAACCGATGCGTTCCCGCTTGGTTCAGTTCGAGAGCATTGGGATCAGCGTGCTCTAGCAAAGCTTGAACCCAAGATCAAAGAGGCTGAATTTTGGGCTTCTACCGTAGGAGCCGATGCGTGCAGGTCGTTGATTGCGAGGTTTGCCGAGTAGATGCAGATCCACCGAAGGACCGTTTTGGGGTTGCGAGCAGCCCTTGACACGCGCCAGAAACGACCGGCAGCAACGGGTCGACTGCGGAAGCTGGCACATCGCGCGACCCATGGCGATCAGCGGCGTCAGACGAACTTCCGGGTTCGGCCATGAACGGACACCGGCACTGGATGCCAGATCGTCGACAATTTTAGGTATCTTGGTTAACCGGCAAAACGGTGCGCTTGTCGTCTGCAGAATCACGCCTCGTGCCGTTTTTACTTCGAGGAACACCACCTTTGAACGAACCCGAATTCGTTGCGACTGTTCAACAGTTGACTGCAATTCAAGATGGTGGCAGTCACGCGTTAATCATCACGGCCGCCGTCGCACGGGAGATATTTGATTGGCCAGTTTAGGCTGAAAAGAGCAGTACTATTGTTTTTGGGGAACAGATCCCGATGATCTTGGTGCATACGGCGTCTGCGGAGATCCTCTTTATTGCTGGTGGGACTAAGAATGCCAGTGGCGCGTCTTTCCGATTTTTCCCATTAGCCGTAAGAGCACCGTTCGCTTTCGATCTCGCGCAACTTCCGCTTAGGGTCGACCGCCGATCGCCGTCGGCCCGCGTTCGGCCATGAGTGATCGGTCGAGGTCGTCGTCCAGTTTGAGTAGTGCAGGTCTCGTCCGCACCCGCTCAATGGCGGGTCTCCGGCGAGCCAATTGCGGTTCGTACTGCTTCAACCCGGCCAATACCGGCACTCGACACTATCCCAAGGATCGTTGACAGTCTAGGAGCATGTCCTTGACGTTGTTCCGCATCCGATTTTGGTACCCGCGTGATCTCTCTATGTGACGACCGTATTTTCCGAACCCGTCGTCGCCATGCATGTTGCTTAAGCTGGGCTCGCCACTCCCTATTGGTACGCGTCTTACCTGATGCTCCGCGATGAATTTAAGGTAGTTGCTGCCCTGCGCGACAGTGTCCGGTATGCAGCACCAGGCGCATAAAACATAAGTAAATTTTTCGCTCCACTAGAATGCCCAGCGCATATTTAACCTTTTCCATTCCCATTTATCGATTTTTTAAATTCGGCAAATGGTTTATTCGTTTTATTCTTGTAAAATCGCGCACGTTAAATAGTAACGGACAAAAAGAGGCTTATGGGGGCGCAGGACGTTATCGCGGCCATTACTGGTCGTCTTGCACAGGGCGACCGGCTGTTGAAACTGGATACGCCGCTCGGCAGCGATGTACTTGTACCGCAACGAGTGGTCGGCAAATCGCGCATCGGGCGGCACTTCGAGTTCACGCTGGACGTCGTTTCGACGTCGTCGAACATCGAACTCAAGAAACTTATCGCGCAGCCCGTTACGCTCTGGATCCAGCAGTCCGATAAGTCCTATTTGCCGCATAACGGTTTTGTCCATACCGCACGCCGGCTCGGTTCGGATAGCACGCTAACGAGCTATCAGATCGGCTTTGCGTCGTGGATGCATTTCCTCAAGTTCAGGCGCGATCAGCGTATCTGGCAGGACGTGAGCGTCGAAGAAATCGTCAGTGATGTTTTCAATGCCCATCCTCAGGCTCAAGGACGATTTCAGTTTGCACTCTCCGGGCAGTTGCCTACGCGTTCGTATTGCCGGCAGGACGAATACGACTGGAACTTCGTGCATCGATTGCTGGAGTCGGAAGGCCTTTGTGGTTTCTGGCGGCAGGCAGAGGATGGGAAATCGCACACGCTGACGATCACAGACAATCTGTCGTCATTCAAGCCCCCGTCGCCGCAAACGGTGAACTTCTTCCGTGCTGGAACGAACAGTGAAACGGATGCACTCACGCAATGGTCAGGCACGCGCACATTGCAAAGCGCGCTGCTGACGACGCGTACGTTCGACTATAAAAGTCCCGCCAGTGTCTATAATCCCAAGGGCACCAGCACGCCGACGATGCCCACACAGGGCGCATTGCCGGCGCAGACCGAGGTGTACGAATATACCGGTGCTTATACCTACGGCCAGCAGGATCGCGGCGATCAGCTTTCGCGTATTCGCATGGAAGAGTGGGAGTCGCGAGCGAAGCGCTTTCATGGTGTCGGCGGCGTGCGCGGTATCAATGCCGGACAGCGCTTCACATTGAGCGGGCACCCCGATCACGATCGCGATGCGGCGGATCAGCGGGAATTCGCCGCGATCGAAACCGTCTGGACGATCGAGAACAACCTGCCTGTCAGCAGCGATGCGCCCGTCTTTCCGTATAGCCTTCAGGCAACTGTGGCAGCAGTGCGTGCGCGACATGAAGGTGAATCTGCGTTGAGTGGATTGGTCAGCGATGGATCAGAAGGTTTCTATCGCGTCGATGTCGAGGCGCAACGAACGACAGTGCCTTATCGCAGTCCGTTCGAGCACGCGAAGCCGGACGTGCAGCTTGAATCGGCGATTGTTGTCGGCCCGCAGAACGACGAGGTCTATACCGACGAACTGAATCGCATCCAGGTGCGCTTCGTTTGGGACCGGCTCCATAGCGGCGACGAACGGGCGTCCTGCTGGCTGCGCGTCGTGCAGTCGGATGCGGGCGGTGGTTATGGTGGCGTGCATCTGCCGCGTGTTGGCGAGGAAGTCCTGGTTGATTACGTCGATGGCGATTGTGATCGTCCGATTGTGGTGGCAAGGGTCTACAACGGCGCGGCGAAACCGCAGTGGCATTCGAATGGTTTGCTGTCTGGCTATCGTTCGAAGGAATTCGGAGGTAGTGGATACAACCAGATGGTGATGGACGACGCGACGGGCCAAAACCGCTTGCGCCTCTACAGTACGACGGCAAATTCTGGTCTGCACCTGGGCTATCTGGTCGCGCAAAATGGCAACACGCGCGGTGCGTATCTCGGCAGCGGTTTCGATCTCGCCACAGACAACTACGGCGCGGTACGGGCTGCCGAAGGTCTCCTCATGACGACGTACGCGAAGAGCGTGGGCAGCCAGCAACTGGATGTGAGCGAGACGCGGCAGCAAATCACGAATTCACAGGGTGTGATCGATGCGATGTCCGCGGCTGGCGAGATGCATCAAGCGGAGAACCTCAAGGGCGGTTCCGACGCGTTGAAGTCGTTTGCCGATGCGATGCAAGACAGCGTCGAGGGTTCAGCCTCGGGTGGTCGAACAGCGGGCGGCGGCACGGGCAGTGCGAATGCGTTCGCGCAACCCGTGATCGCGCTCGCGAGTCCGGCGGGTATCGGCATGTCGACGCACGATTCGACGCATGTGTCGGCGGCACAGCAGATCAATCTGGTCAGTGGGCAAAGCACGCATATCGCAGCGGGTAAGTCGCTGATCGCAAGCGTGGGGGAGACGCTCAGCCTGTTTGTCCAGAACGCAGGGATGAAACTCTTCGCGGCCAAGGGCAAACTCGAGATTCAGGCCCATGCCGATAACATCGAACTGACCGCGCAGAAGACCTTCAAGGTACTGTCGGCGACGGAAAACATCGAAGCGGCGGCGAAGCAGGAGATCCTGCTCACGTCTGGGGGCGCGTATCTTCGGATCAAAGGCGGAAACATCGAGATTCACGCGCCAGGGAAGATTGACATCAAGGGAAGTCAACATTCGTTTGCGGGGCCGATGGGCGATGTGTATCCGCTGCCGTCGATGCCGAAATCCATCTGCATTCCTTGCCTGCTCGCTGAATACTCGCAGGGCGCGCTGCTGGGTACGAAATGAGTTCAAACGTGTCCGTCAACGAGTCTATGGCGCCCGGAGCGCTGGAGCAGGAAATCGCCGGGTTCCATGCACACGCCGCTGGACGGGTGCTTTATGCCCTGGTATATGGCGTCGCCTATCCAACGCTTTTCTCTGTGCTATCGGAGAAAGCGCTGGATTTTACGGCGACCCCGAACATCGAGCTGGTGTTCGACGCGCCGGATGACATCGGCGCACGGCAATTCGGGCCATTCGTCATCGCAATCCACTCGCCGCAGTCCGATGTAGTGCGCCTGCTTTGCGAGAAATGTGTCGAGGATCCACGCGGGTTATCGTTCATCGTGTCACCGCTTTCGCTTCAACGCCTGACCGACGCGATCCGGATTAGACTGGATGCCAGATGCGACGACGGAACGGAATGGCAGGTCAAACTGTTCGACACACGCGTGATTCCCGTATTGGTAAAAGCATTGACGGAATACCAATTGAAGTCGTATCTCGCGATGTTGGACGAATGGTGGTATCTGGATCGCAAGGGTTCGCTTCAGAAAGTGATCCACGAGTTTCAGGCCGATGCGCCATATCTCGCGCCACTGAAGTTGAACGATCGACAGGTAAGCGTCTTCACCGACGCGGGGGTCGTCGATTCAATCTTATATATGTTGGCGCAGACGGACGACGATTTGCTGGCAATGATCGATGAATCGATGCGCTACGACCTCGTAGCCGACGCGCTGAATGGGGCGAGTGATCAGGAAAGGAACAGTTCTTTGCTGCTCGCCGACCGTGCGCGTTGCGCGCTGATCGCATTTTGTGAGGACAAACTCGAGTGATGCGTTTGAGAAAACTGCTCAAGGTCGGAATTCTTGTCGGAGTCGGTATGGTGGGATCTTCAAGTTTGACGGGTTGCGCGAAAGAGCCGTATGAGCTCGAACTGGTCGGTTACGACTACACGGATCGGGCATTGCTGGACTTCGCGGTCAACGGCATATCGGGTGGCAACGTCTTTTTGAGTACAAAGACATCGGGTGGCGGCAAATACGCCTGCTGTGTGCTGCTCGATCGTTCGACGAAAACGCCGTTCACGATCGACGTCGACTACATGCGCGAAGCACTCGTGACCTATCCGTCGGACAAGATTGTCGAACCCGCCGACAAGGATCATCTGAAGGCGCACGTCGAAGTCAAAGGGCCTATTCCGGAGAAGCCTGCATATCTCGAAGTGCACTTCTATCCGGATGGACATATCGAAGGCGCGATTTCAGGTGACGACGGCCCTTCGCCACCGCGTTTGAAGCTCGAACGCCGTTTGCCTTACGTTCGCTGACGGGGCAGACATGCTCGACGATACCCAGCTTCCGCCATTGGCAGGATTACGCCCGTTGTCGCTCGAAGAGCGCAGGCAACGGGCGACCGCAATCGCTTGCCTTGACCCGTCGAAAAAGCCCGGAACGCCTGACTGTTCCCAGACGGTATGGGTCTCGGTGTTCTTTGATGGAACGGGCAACAACCGCTTCAACGACACACCGAAACTCAAGCAAAGCAACGTCGCGCGGCTCTTCCTGACACATCCGGAAAGCGATGACGAGTTGGGCAAGTACGCCATCTATGTTCCCGGACTCGGTACGCCGTATCCGGAAATCGGCGAGCATGACTACAGCACGATGGGGCTTGGCGTGGCGTCGGGCGGCGACGCGCGGCTTGTGAAAGCGCGCGCCGATTTCGACAAGCTGGTGACGAAAGCCAAAGCGCGCGCAAAGAATCCGTCACAGCCGATCCGCATGATCAATCTGGCGCTGTTCGGCTTTTCGCGCGGCGCGGCACTTGCACGGGCTTTCGCGATTCGAATTGCGAAAGACTGTCGCCAGGGTGCCGGCGGCTGGACGTATCAAGGGCATCCCATTCGCCTCTATTTCATGGGACTGTTCGACACCGTCGCTTCGGCCGGCGTGCCCGCAAGCGCCAAAACGTATGATCACAGTCCTCTCGTCAGGATTGGCACCTATGTCATTTCGCCGTTGGCAGGCATCGGATTGTCCGTCACGAGCAAGGACGGCCACTACGAGTGGGCGAAGGATCTGCGCATACCGGCGATGGTGGAGCAGTGCGTTCACTACATCGCCGCACATGAAGTCAGAGACTCGTTTCCGCTCGATTCCGTGCGTGACGGAAAGCACTATCCGGCCAATGTTCACGAAGTCATCTATCCGGGTGCGCATTCGGACGTCGGCGGCGGATACGCGCCGGGCGAGCAGACGCGCGCTTTGAAGGACGAAGACAAACTCAGCCAGGTGCCGCTGCTTCATATGTATCGCGCGGCAAGAGCGGCGGGCGTACCGCTGTCCGCGCTTGACATTCTGGGTCCGGGTATCAAGGGGCGTTCACCGTTTCGTCAAAGACAGCCGCGCTCTTCGACTCGTACATGAGCCGCGCGAAGGCAAGCGGCCCCGTTGAGAAAGCGACGTCGGATCATCTCTTTCAGATGTATATCGCGCGCAGCTATCTGTCGAAGCTCACGAACGACGAGAAAGCCCAGGCGCGGGTTGCGGCAGCCGAACAGGTACTGACCGAGACCCACAATAACGACCTCGTGCCGAACGTCAGGAAGGAACTCGCCATTATCACGGCGGATGGCAACGCTGTGAATGAGGCGACTGCTTCCGCCGAGACCAAACGGCTCGACGGCGGCAAACTCAGCTTGCGGGAAGAGACGCTTGCAAGAGCATATGAGGATGTCTCGCTGATTGTCGGCGAGGCGGAACAGCGCGACCGTTTGCTCGACTTCTTCGACTATCTGGTCCACGATTCCGTCGCGGGTTTCGCGAAAGATTTTTCCAAATTGCAGAATTGGCGGATGGTGTATTTCGGTCAGGTTGCGTACGAGCCGGCAAACGACTGGAGTCTGTCGGGACCTGCATCGCCGCTTTGAAGCCATGCAGCACAGGCCTCGTCGCCGCCTGCAGAACAAACCATGAAATGACTGTTCTTCGCCGCACTAGTCCATTGCGTCATTGAAAAGGCACCCGATGTGGTATTCAATGAAATGCATGGAAAAGATGAATCTGACGGCGCTTGAGCGCGAGCAATTGCTCTCAGCAACTCGCAGCCAGACAGTGCGCGCAGCTAACGCGCGGCGTGCCCGGCTTATTTTGATGCTTGACGATGGCCAATCACGCGAGGCGATCATGCAGCGGCTGCGATGTGACTCGCGCTTCATTTCACGGTGGTCGAGTCGGTTCCTGGCCGAGCGGCTGGCCGGCCTGTATGCGCGCCATCCTGGACGTGCTCCCGTGCACCCACCTGAAAAGCTAGAGGCGCGCGTGTTGAAACTCACGCTCACACGCCGTCCTCTGGACGGATCGACGCATTGGAGCAGCTATAAGCTGGCTGCGGCACTGGGTGATGTGGGCGCCTCGACGGTACAGCGGATCTGGCGCAAGCATGGCGTGCGTCCTCATCGGCTCGATACGCATATGGTCTCGAACGATCCTGACTTCGAGACCAAGGCTGCAGACGTGATAGGCCTCTATCTGAACCCTCCCGCTCATGCGGCGGTGTTCTGTGTGGACGAGAAGACCGCCATTCAGGCGCTGGATCGTAAGGACCGGATGTTGCCGCTGTCACCGGGCCGCGCCGAGAGTCATGGCTTTGAATACAAGCGTAACGGCACTCTGAGCCTGTTCGCTGCGCTCAATACGGCGACCGGGGAAGTCATCGGCAAAACCGCGCCACGCCATACCAGCGAGCAGTTCGTCGCCTTCCTCACCGGCGTGATCGCCAGCCAGCGGCCCAGACAGGAAATTCATGTGATTTGCGACAATGTCAGTAGTCACAAGACCGCACGTGTGCAGGAGTTTCTGCAGCAACACTGCAACGTGCGGCTGCATTACACACCGACCTATACCTCCTGGCTAAATCAGGTGGAAAACTGGTTCGCGCGTATCCAGCGCGACGTAATCGCGCGAGGCGTCTTCACCACCGTTAAGGATCTGGATCGCAAACTGATGCGCTATATCCGTGAGCACAACAAGAATCCGAAGCCGATCAAATGGAAGTACAACGATCCATCGCGGCGAATTCGCCCGGTGCCATTTCAATGACGCGATGGACTAGCAGCGACCAGTACCCAAAGCCTCGTGTTGTATGACTTTCCATACCGTTCAGAGTCAGGTTAGTCTGCTTACGTTCCTAGCCTGTGACAGCGGCTTGCACTTCTGCCAGTTGTTGAATGAGTCGTTCCGGCCAACTCCGGTCGTTCGACGTCGCCTCCACGATCGTCGACAATCGTGATTGAGTTTCACTCAAACTTCGCGCGTCAACGCCAGGCCCAGTTATGGTTGCGGCCTATACGGATGGGTAGTCGTAACGTTCACGCAGGATGGGATAACGCGTGTACCGACCAAGTTCACCGCTTCAATTCGAAGATGCTGTCGATCTCAACTGGGATGCCCATCGGCAACGTGTGCACCCCCAGTGCGCTTCGAGCCGGAAGCTTGCTCTGCCCAAACAAGGTTAGCAAGAGGTCACTGGCGCCATTGGCCACTTGCGGATGCTGGGTAAACGACGGTTCCCCACGCACGTAAACTGTCAGTCGGCTGCATCTCTCGACGTTGTCGAGCCCGCATGCCTGATCGACGCAGGCCAAGATCATCAGCATTGTCAGGCGTGCCGCGTGCTGAGCTCTTTCCAGCGACATATCGCCGCCGACTATTCCGATGATTGGCTTGCCATTCTCAAAGGGTCCGAGACCCGAGACATAGAGTTGGCTCCCCGAAACCGAGACCGTTCGATAGGAGCCGAGTGGGTTAATGGGCGGCGGCAATTGGAGGCCCACCTGCGCAAGGCGTTCGGATGCGTTCATGTGTCGCTCGGAGTGATGTGAAGTAACAAGATTCGATTACGAATCATCTTTCTCGGCAAACACCGCCTCCACCAATTTATTCCCGATCGCCTCTAGCCATGATGATCGTCCGCTTCCGGGCAGCTCATGAGACCGTGCCGGGTCGGCAAGACCCATTCGCCGTTGGAGAGAGGAGACATTCGTCGGCACGGGTACGGCTCGATAAATTTGCCGCGATCGGTATGTCAACCTCGATCGCTCAGCCGCCGCTGGCTGTCAAGTGCGGGCGGCGGGCGGATCGAATGCAATACCCGCTGCGTGAAGTCGTGCGAACCGGTCGCCTGTCTCGAAGTCCCAGTTCGATGGCATGACTTCTTTCAAGCCCAGGCCGCCGGAGGCGGGGCTGTCATCAAGCTTGTCCCACTCGTGTTTGTTGATCATCACGATGGCAAGGAACGGCCGAATCTCTTTCGCTACGTCTTCGACCGAGGCGCCCTCGCCAAGTCGGGCAATACATCGATCACGCAAAAACGCGCAGGGCACGACGTGCTCGGGGTGCGTGCCGCCGTTCTTTCCATAACCCGTCGGAACATGCTCTGCTGCCGGGTAGTAATCGAAGCATCGGGAGTCTGCTACTTTGCCGTCCAGACGGGTTTGCTGGATGTACCGAACAACGCGGACGAAGGAGCGCTGGATGATCGCCTCGACGTCGCTGACGGGCTCGAAGGCCCTCGTCGCGGTGGCGCACAGGATGGCGATGTCGACTTCCATCATTGGGTCGAACGCTGGGCCGTCATCATTCTGTTGCAGCCATTGCGCGAGACCAACTGCTGCATCGTGCATCGAGAATCCGCGTTTCCTGTAGAACTCGCCTAGGACAAGGTCCCGTACCGCCGTGTTCGATAGCTTCGTGGGTTTGAGAAACCCGATGGCGAGAGTGTGTCCGTCACAGTTCTCTTCCCACATTTCCCAGAAAAAACGGGCTGTCTCGAAGACCTTCCGGACATGGGCGGCGCGCGTTGCGGTTTCCGGCTTTTCATAGCACGCCGTCAGCCGACGAATTCCGTCGTATCGTGGCGTGACCACCTCCAACGCCTCAAGCGCTTCCATCAAACCCTCGGCCGAATTGAATCCGATGCGCAACCGCCGCTGGAGGAGCGCCACGGAAGGACTTTGTTCTTCGATAACGATCGCCATTGCCTGGCTGATCAGGTCTTGCGTGGGGATGCTGGTGCTCATTTACTGGCCTCGTAGACAGGGATAAGGGCGCGGGACCGCGCCCCAATGCTTAACAGGATCGAGAAGCTTGTAACCTTCCCGCTGTTACAAAATAGTTTGGCTCATGGGTAAGGCTCGCTCGCGCCGTCAACCCGCGGCATTGTGACGGGGTGCTGGTCGAAGCGGACGACCAAATACGCGTGCTATAGCCGCCGCGCGGCGCTCGGGTCGAGACGGACGCCGAGCACGCCATGGATCGCCGAGCGTTAGTAATCACATCGGCCTGTCAGCAGCCAATAGCCCGTGCGATCTTGAAGGATATATTTCTTGCCTCGCTTTATCAGGTATGGCGACCCGAGAATCCGGCCGCCCTGCGCGTCGGGGGTTCCTGTGGTGAAGATGTGGACCATCACATCGTGCGGCGCGAAATTCATTGGGTCCTCGGCCACTTGATCGTTCGTCGGTTCGATACTGGATCCGGGCACTTCGCCGTTAGCATTCTGGTCACGTCTGTCAACCATAATCGAGAAATATATACGTCGATCAAGATAAGCCTTCTTATCTTGATAGCTGTATTTCTGTGCGAAACTGCCACTCATGAAAACGCGCCTCACCTCTGCCGCCCCCTCCGGCGTGTGCCGCATCCAGTGAGGACTCGCGCGGCGCAGCTTGTCGGCCAGGAGTGGATGATCGGTGGCAATCAGGTCCGCCGCCTGCCGGAAAAACCGTCCCAGCACCGCCCACAGGCGCATGCCACTGATGGCACCGACGTCATCGGCGTCCAGACTGCCGACCAGCGGGGTGTCGGGGCGCCACCGCGCCGGCGAGACCGGTAACCGCCTGGCCAGCAGATACTGCGTAAGAGCGTTCCAGGCGAGTGGCGGCAGCGCGACCCGGCCGGCCTTATGGCCCTTCCCGGTCACCCGCAGCCAGTGCTCGCCGCGGGCATCCGTGTCGAAGTCGCCGAGCGTTGCGCCGACGAGTTCGCTGGCGCAAGCCGGTCGCCAAGCCGAAATCGAGCAGAAAGCGCAGACGCCGGGCGGCGGGCGCAGACCAGCCATAGCACGGACGACAAACTTTCGGGCAATTACAAAACATCAAGTCTCGATTCGGCGGCCCGATAACCCGACTGCACGACACCGTCTGCAATCACTTTCGACCGTTTTCGCAGCGCCGAACGAAGGAAGCCTCTGCCCCATGTCGCCCGATCCAATCAACACGAACCTGTCGCTCACCACATCGCCGCCGCCCGAGCCGCCTTCATCGAATGGAAGCTCGCCGTCGGCCAGTGCAGCCGACCGTGGCAATCACGAACTCATGGTGGCGCTCAAGCGCACACTGACCCGGCTCGGCATCGATGCGTCGACGGGTCTTGCGATCAACGACGGCACGCATGAGGGCGCGCTGTTTCATAAGCGCGCGAGCGCGTCGAGTGCATCGCTGATTGCGGCGCTGTATCAGGCGCTCAAACTGCATCAGGCGATCGCGTCGGAGAACGGCCCGACGCCTGAGGCCGACGAGGGCGCGCTGAGTGGAGTGAGCGGTGCGCAGAACGCGTCCACGAACGACAACGGCTACCGCGATCTCAGCGCACAGATCGCCGACCTGGCGAACCTCGCCGGACAGATTCCGCACGACGATGCAGAACGGGACGAATGGGACGAATGGGACTGGGGATTTTCCGATCCCGTCGCCACGTCGAGCACCGATACGTCGACGGACGAGAGCGACCCCATGATGTCCGCCATCGCGCAGTTGAACCAGGCGTTGCAGAATCACGTCGCAGCGCTCTCGCAGGATTCGGGGGCGAGCGTTCCCCTCGCTGCCGTACTCGACGGGTTGTCGAAAGAGACGAAGAGCATCAGGTGGCGCCCGGTCGGCGCGTTGATCGACGTGCAGGCGTGAATCGCGCGTTCACCAACGCAAGAAGTCCGTCGGGCAAATTGCCTATGTGGGTTGTCATGCTTGTCGCGCCTTTTTCACTCGTTTCAGGCCGCATGCTTTCCCCCTGCTTCGGATCGCATGGCGCGCTATTCCTGGGGGCGGTCATTATGTTTCCCGTCTCTCTGTGGGTAGCCGGACTGCTGGCCAGGCAATACCTGGTTTTTGATTCGTCTGCCATCGACGCTCGAGCGTTCGCAGGGCAAGCCCGTCGTTCTGATCGCCCAGATTGAGCGTTGCCCACTGAGCGTTGCCCACTGAGCATTGCCAACTGAGCATTGCCAGCAGCCGTTATGCTCCCGGTCATCCACGCCGGCCATGGCAGGCGTCAGTTCGGATCTTATTCGGCAATGCGCTTGAAACTGGCGTAGTAATTGTCGGTGTAATAGCAGTCGCGCGTCTGCTTGCGCGGTCCGCCGCACACGACACGGCGCAGCCCGCGGTCCGTCGCGCCGGGTGTGCGAACCGTGTACGCGTGGTAATAGCCGCGCGGATGCTGGGGCAGCAATCCCGCACTGTTGCGGAACAGGACGCCGTCTTCGCCGAAAGGAAAAGGGCCACCCGCCTTGATCAGCCGCAGTGTTTCGGCGGCTTCGCCCGGCAACTGGGTTTTGACGATGGTGCCGAGCGTGCCCGAGGCTTGCGCGCCGGAGGCGGCGAGTGTGTCGCTGGCACCCACGCCTGACGCTACGGGCGCCGAACTCGCGGATGCGCCCGATGCCTCGGTGACATTTCCCGATCCTCCCTTGTTGCATCCGGCGAGGGTCACGCAACAGGTCACGAGAACGCCCACCATCGAGGAGACAACCCAGGCTCTCTTCACGAAATGGTTCTCCCCTCGTTGATCGGAATTCGACGACCAGGATAGATGCAAAGGTATCGCTTATGGCGGAGCGAATCAACGCCCGGCCGCAGCGGGCGCTTTTGTCTGGCTATTTTGTCTGGTTAATGTGCGGTTTTCCCGGTGCGGTTTTCCCGATATCGCCGTTACGACAGCCAATCCGCATGAAAGTTTAGCGATGCGTCAAATCCGCGACATCGGCAGCATTCAAAAATGTTAAATGCAGCGTCCAAAAGAATGGCGATTCTTACCGATTCGATTTCAATCATTAAATCGCCATGTAACTACGACCGCCCGAAAAATGCCATTAAAAATACGATTGCTGCAATCGTCTGAACTTATGTATTATCGCGCGGTGGCGCGGGGCGCAATTGAGTAAAAAAGAGGCATTATGGGGCGCAAGATACGATTGCGGCGATTACAGGCGGACTCGTGCAGGATAATCGGCTGCTGAAACTGGATACGCCGCTCGGCGCCGACGTACTCGTGCCGCAAAGGCTTATCGGGCATAGCCGTCTCGGGCGCGATTTCGCATTTACCGTCGATGTCGTTTCTATTAACGACGGCATCGAACTCAAATCGCTGATTGCGCAGCCCGTCACGCTATGGATGCAGCAGGCCAACCAGTCCTATCTGCCGCATCACGGTTATATCCATACTGCACGGCGCCTCGGTTCCGATAGCGCATTGACCAGTTATCAGATCGGGTTTACTTCGTGGATGCATTTTTTGCGCTTTCGCAAAGATGCCCGGATCTGGCAGGATAAAACCGCCGATCAAATTCTCGCCGATGTATTTAATTCGCATAATCAGGCGCAGGGCGCGTTTCGCTTTGCATTGAGCAAGCCATTGGCGGCGCATTCATTCTGCGTTCAATACGAAGACGACTGGAATTTCTGCCAGCGGCTGATGGAGCGGGAAGGCCTTTTCAGCTATGTCGAGCAGGCCGCCGACGGCAAGTCGCACACGCTCGCCATCACTGACGACATCGCCACGCTGCAAGCCATGGCGCCGCAGCAGATCGGTTTCTATCGGGCGGGCACGGGCAGCGAGACCGACGCGTTCGTGCAATGGAGCGGCACGCGCACGCTGCAAAGCACGTCGCTGACCACGCGCACGTTCGACTACAAGTCGCCCGCGACAGCGGCGAATCCGAAGGGCACATCGGTGCCGACCATGGCGACGCAAGGCGATCTGCCCATGCAGGCCGAAGTGTACGAATACACGGGCGCCTACACATACGGCAAACAGGATCTTGGCGATCGTCAATCGACGGTGCGTGTCGAGGAGTGGGAGTCGCGTGCAAAGCGTTTTCACGGTACGGGCGCCGTGCGCGGCATCGATACGGGTCGCTGGTTCGAACTGGTGAATCATCCCGGGCACAGCGTGGGCGGCGAGCAGGAACGCCAGTTCGCGGTGATCGAAGTCGAATGGGTGATCGAGAACAACCTGCCCGTGTCGGCGGGCACGACTGACTTTCCGCACAGCCTGAACGCGACGCTGGCCGCCGCACGCGCCGAACATGGCGCGCAAGCGCCCGTCGCCGTGCAGGCCGGCGACGGCAGCGAAGGTTTTTTCCTGACGCGCATCGAGGCGCAGCGCAAGTCCGTCCAGTTCCGCAGCCCGGTTGAACATCACAAGCCGCGCATGCATTTGCAGACGGCGACGGTCGTCGGTCCGGAAAACGAAGAGGTCTACACCGACGAACTCAACCGGATCAAGGTGCGCATGCACTGGGACCGGCTGAACCCCGGCGACGAAAACGCGTCGTGCTGGATGCGCGTCGCGCAATCGGATACGGGCGGCGGTTATGGCGCCGTGCATGTGCCGCGCATCGGCGAAGAGGTGATCGTGTCGTTCCTCGACGGCGACTGCGACCGGCCGATCGTCACGGGGCGCGTGTACAACGGCTCGAAGACGCCCCAGTGGCATTCGAACGGCATTCTGTCGGGCTACCGGTCGAAGGAGTATCAGGGCAGCGGCTACAACCAGCTCGTGATGGACGACGCAACGGGCCAGAATCGCGTGCAGTTGTACAGCACGAGCACGAACGCGCAGCTGCATCTCGGCTATCTCGTTGCGCAGAACGGCAACAGCCGCGGCGCGTATCTGGGCAGCGGTTTTTCTCTCAGCACCGATGCCTATGGCGCAGTGCGCGCCGCGCAGGGGATGGTCGTATCGACGCATCCGGCTACAGGCGTATCGAGCCAGCCGCTCGACGTGCGCGCCGCGAGTACGCAGCTGAACGACGCGCAAAGCGTGCTCGACGCGCTGTCGGAGGCCGCGAGCGCGCATCAGGCCGAGAATCTGCAGGATGGCCACACGAGCCTGAAGTCGTTCGCCGACGCCACGCAAAACAGCGTGACGGGCGCGGCAGCGAGCGGCGACAGCCCAGCGGGCTCCAACACCGCGGGCGGCGGCACGGGCAGCGCGAACGCGTTCAAGGAACCGGTGATGTTGATGGCGTCGCCTGCGGGCATCGCGCTGTCGACGCAAAACACCGTGCATCTGACAGCCAATGAGCACATCAATCTGGTGAGCGGCGAGAGCACGCATATCGCGGCGGGCAAGTCGCTGCTCGCGAGCGTCAGCGAAAAGATCAGCCTGTTCGTGCAGAACGCGGGCATGAAGCTCTTCGCGGCGAAGGGCAAGGTCGAGATCAAGGCGCAGTCCGACAACGTCGAACTCACCGCGCAAAAGACGCTGCGCCTGCTGTCCGCCACCGAAACGATCGAAGCCGCCGCCGACCAGCAGATCCTGCTGACGAGCGGCGGCGCGTATATCCGCATCGCGGGCGGCAACATCGAAGTGCATGCGCCCGGAACGATCGACATCAAGGGCGCGCAGCACAGTTTCAACGGGCCGGCGAGCCAGGGCTATCCGCTGCCGTCCGCACGTCCTGACCAGCCGGGACAGCTCGACCTGCTGCACCAGTATGCGAACGGCGAGGCGGTCAAGGGCGGGCAGTTCTCCGTGCTGAACGCGAACGGCGGCGTGCTGCGCCAGGGCGCACTCGACGCGAGCGGGCGCACGACCGTCAGCGGTTTGCCGCCGGGCGTCGCGCAGGTCAAGTTCGGCATCGATCCGCGCGACCCGTCGCAACCGGCGAACTACTTCAAGAGCCTGAAATGGCCGCCCGAGGCGTCGGCGGCGGGCGACGGTTCGGCGGCGGCTTCGCAGATGGCGTCGTTCCTGCCGGATGCGGGTGGTGCGAGCGGAGCGGCAAGCGCGGCAACGGCGGCAACGAGCGGCGCTTCGCAACTGACGGGCATGGCAAGCCAGGCGGCGCAGATAACGCAGATGGCACAAATGGCGAAGTCGGCGACACAAGACGGCGGTCTCGCATCGCTGGCGACCTCGCAGGCGTCTGGCCTCGCACAAAGCGCGATCGCGAAGGCATTGCCGTCGGGCGCGAGTACGGCGCTGTCGCAAGCGAGTCAGGCGGCGAGTGCGGCGAAACAGGTCAGCTCGATCGCCGAAGCGGCGCGCAGTGCGGCGCCCGCCATCAAGAGCATCGTGTGATGCTGCATCGCTATTTCCATCCGGCGCACCGCCGGCAAGAACCATGAAAACCGCTGCTGCACTACTCATGACGGCCGTCGTCGCGCTCGACGTCCACGCCGCGAACGAACTCAGGATCAACGCTGCGCAACTGGCCGAAAAGTTCGGCAGTGGCGCGGTGTCGACCTCGGACATCGCATCGAATTACGCGGACAGGCGCGTCGCGCTGACGGGCACGCTGCTCTCGCTCGACGAGGGCTTGACGGGCGATGTCGTCGGCAAGCTCGGCGACGATCCCGACCAGGCCGTGCGCGTCGCGTTCGCCAATCAGGCTGCTGTCGCGAAGATACGCAAACGCGTCGGGCAGACAGTGACCCTGCATTGCGTCGGCCAGTTTTCTACCGGCTTCGCGACCGCCACCGCCTGCCAACCCGACTGACGCCATGACCTGTATCCGACGCGCCATGCGTGGCGCCGCCGTGCTCGGCGCCATCACGGCCATCGCGTTGTCGATGCCCGCACACGCGCAATCGGCTGCCGACCTGCGCACGATGGCCGATTTCATCGAATGCAAGCTCAGCCCCAAACAGATCGAGCGCTTCATCGCGCGCGTCGACGCAAATGCGGTGCCCGGCCTGACGAACCAGTCCGGAAAGCCCGATGCGATTGCTCTCGGCTGGCAAACACGGAAACCCGTCGAAGCGTGGGGCGTGCAGTCCAGGGTCGTCACGCTGGTGTCGCCGCGCGAAATGCTGATGGCGATTGCTGCTCCGAAGGGCGGCGAGGTCGACGTCGGAAAGCAATGGGCCGAGCGTATCGGCGGAATGCGCGAAGACGCAGGCGCGGTGTCGATGCGCGAGCACATGAACTGGCGCGGCGCCGACTATCGCAAGGCGGGCGGCGGCCGGGAAATCCGGCTGCTCGTCGATCAGAAGGAGACGCCCGGCTGGATTCTGCTCGGCTGCAGGTACGACCAGGCTTCTTTCGATAATTTCTGAACCGGACTGAATTCGTATGTGCGCCGCTGCTGTGACATCCCAATCCGCCGTTGCAACCGAAGTGGCCATCGCGCCGCTCGTCACGTTCACCAAAGAAGACGTCGGCTCCGCGCTCGAAGAATTCGACGCGTGGCTGCGCAGCGTCAGCGACGGCTACATCACGCTCGAACGCGTGAAGGATCTCGCGAACGCGGTGCCTGTCGTGTCGAACATTCTGTCGGCGATCGACGTCGTGATGGACATCAAGCGACTGATCGAAGCCGAGGTCCGCGATCTGTTCGACTACCTGAATCTCGGCATCGACCTGATCGGCGTCATTCCGATGCCGCCCGTGATGGGCGAATTCCGCATGGGCGCGCGGCCGCTGCTGAAGCTCGCGCGCGAAGAACTGATCCGCAGCGGCAAGGCCGTTGCCGAAGCGGGCGGGCAGATGATCGCCGACTCGATCATCTCGGTGCTCGTCGCGCACATCAGCGCGAAGTTCGCGGGCGAGATCGACAGCTTCGTCAAGGAGATCAAGGCACGCGTCGCGCAGTTGCTCGACGATTGCGCGGCGCACGCGCAGAAGCTGCTAGAAGGGCTCGCGCAGATTTTCGAAGGCGCGGCGACGGGGCGTCTGTTCGATACGTCGGGCAACTATCGTGCAGCCGACAAGCATCTGCGCGAAGCGGGCGACGCATTCGCCGCGCACGACGCAGGCAAGATCGCCGACAGCGTGTGGTCGTATCTGAAGGACGGCACGAAAGTGTTCGTGAAAGACGCGGCGAATCTCGCCACGCGCGCCGTCAACGAGATTTCGCCGTCGACCAACCAGCAGCTGATGCACATGGCGACGCAGGCGCGTCACGCGATTCCCATGGTCACGCAGAAGATCAAGGGGCTCAACAGTTCGGATGTGGGCGGCATGCTGTGGCTGATCGATGCGTTGCTGCAAGCCGTTGCGAAGTGGCGCGAGAAACATGGCGGCAAGGGCGCGCAGACGGTCGGCATCAAGGAAGCGGGCAAGGTCGAAGCGGAACTCAAGAAGACGGAAGGCGAGCTGGAGACGATCGGCAAGCAGGCGAAGGCGAAGCATCCCGGCCCGAACTGCAAGAGCTGCTCGGCGGGGCGCAGCGCGGGATCGATCGGCTATGCGCTCGGCGACGAACGCTTCGAGCACGAAGACTTCATGCTGCCGGGCGCGATGCCCATCGTCTGGCAGCGTACCTATCGTTCGTTCCTCGATGCGTACGATCACGGCGAACTCGGCGCGCGCTGGGTCACGCCGTACACGACGCGCTTCGATATTCACGCGGCCAGACTCGTGTATCACGATCCGGGCGGCCGCAGCATCGACTATCCGCTGCTGAAGGCGGGCGATACGCACGACGACCTCGGCGAAGGCGTGACGCTCGCGCAACTCGACGAGCAATGGCTGACCGTCACGCGCGGCCATGAACTGATGGAGGCGTACGAGAAGCATGGCGACGCGTTCAGGCTCGCGTTCATCAAGGACCGCAGCGGCAATCAGATCACGCTCGACTATACGAAGGATCACCAGCTGTCGCGGCTGATCGCGGCGCAAGGCGTGATCGCTTTTTCGCACGACGGAGCGGGGCGCATCGTCGAGGCCGCGCATTACGACAGCGAAGGCGTGCGCGTCGGCACGCTCGCCACGTACACCTACGATCGCGAGGGCGATCTCGTCGCGGCCGCCGATCGCTACGGCAATCGCCGCGAGTATGCGTACGCGCATCATCTCGTGACGCGCTATACCGACCGCACGGGACGCGGGATGAATCTCGAGTGGGACGGCACAGGTCCGAAGGCGCGTTGCGTGCGGGAATATGCCGACGACGGTTCGAACGAAACGCGCCTCGCGTGGCATCCCGAGATTCGCCTCGTCTACGTGACGGACGGTCTGGGCAGCATGACGCGCCACTATTACGACATTGATGGCTACACGTATCGGATCGTTCATCCCGACGCGCGCGAGGAGTGGTTCTATCGCGATGCGAATCACCATGTGACGCAACGCATCTATCCCGATGGCACGGTCGCGCGCTTCGCCTACGACGCGCGCGGCAATCTCGTCGAACAGATCCGGCCGGACGGCAGCGTCGTGCGCATGGAGTACGACACGCAGGATCAGATGACGGCAATCGTCGATCCGCAAGGCTTTCGCTGGGAGCGCGAATACGACGACAAGGGCAACGTCGTCACGCAGACCGATCCGCTCGGACGCGAGACGAAGTACACGTACAACGGCGAAGGCCTGCCGACGCAGATCACCGACGCGAAAGGCGGCGCCAAGGCGCTGGCCTACAACGCATATGGGCAGCTGACGAGCTACACCGATTGCTCGGGCAAGACCACGCAATGGACGTACGACGGACACGGCCGTCTTCTCGAAGCGACGGACGCCGCCGGGCAAAGCACGCTGTACCGCTATGGCGCCAACGGCCAGCTGAGCGCGGTGGTCAAGCCGTCCGGCATCGAGATCATGGAGCACGATGCCGAAGGCCGTTTGACGGAGCACGCCGATCCGTCCAGAGCGAGTACGCGCTACGGATACGACGCGGCAGGGCGCATCGCGTATCGCACCGATGCGCTGGGCCAGACGCTCGCATATCGCTACGATCGCCTCGGCCGCCTGAGCGCGCTCGAAGACGCAAATCACGCGACGTACCGGCTGTTCTACGATCCCGTGAGCCGGCTCACGGCCGAGATTGGTTTCGACGGCAAGCAAACGCGCTACGAATACGACGCGGCGAGCAGCAAGCTGATCGCGATCGACGAGGCGGGTCAGCTGACGCACCTCGAATACGATCGCGCGGGACGTCTCGCGCGGCGCGTGGCGGGCGGCGACGAAGAGTCGTTTGCATACGATGCAGGCGGCCGCCTCGCGGAAGCGCGCAACGCGCACTGTCGCGTGCAGCACTTCTACGATGCCGTCGGCAACCTGATTCGCGAGCATCACGCGTACGAGCTGTTCGGCGAAAAACGCAGCTATGTGTGGCGTCACGAGTACGACGAGATCGGCACGCGCATCCGCACGCAGCGGCCCGACGGCCACACGGTCGACTGGCTGACGTACGGCGCGGGCCACGTGCACGGCATGATGCTCGATGGCCGCGAACTGGTGCAGTTCGAACGCGACGATCTGCATCGCGAGATTCAGCGCAATTTCTCGAGCCGGCTCGAGCAGCGCACGAAATACGATCCCGCCGGGCGCGTGGCCGAACAGCGGCTCGCGCGCGAGAACGCACCGGGCCATGTCGCCGAGCGCCGTTATGGTTACGATCCGGCGGGACAACTGACGCACATCGACGACAGCCGTCATGGGCCGACGACGTATCGCTACGATCCCGTCGGCAGGCTGCTCGAAGCGCTGAGTCCGATGGCGAAAGAACAGTTCGCCTTCGATCCCGCCAACAACATCGGCTATCCGTCTGCGGGCGCAAGCACGTCGAACACGCTGCCCACGCAGATCCCGAAGACGCTCGGCAATCTGCTGCGGGACTATGCGGGCACGCATTTCGACTACGATGCGCGCGGCAATCTGACCGGCCGGCGTTCACCCGGCAGCGCGCAGCATTATCAGTGGGATGCTTTCAACCGGCTGGTCGGTGCGCGTGTCGACGAGCCGGCCGGTTCGCGCGAGGCACGCTATTTCTACGATCCGTTCGGCCGGCGCATCGCGAGGCAGGTCGATCGCGTGCAGACGATTTTCGGCTGGGACGGCGACACGCTCGCCTTCGAGAGCAGCGGCGCGCACAGCATTCACTTCGTCTACGAAGCGGGTTCGTTCACGCCGCTCGCGCAGTATGCGGGCGCCGCCGTCGAAGGCATCGACACGCCGCAATGGAACGCAACGGATCGCTACGCACCCGAAGACGATCCGCTGATGCAACCGCCTGCGGCAAGCGCGCCCGCCAGCGCGCTGTTCTACCACTGCGATCAGATCGGCACGCCGTTGATGATGACGGACGAGCTAGGCGACATCGTCTGGGAAGCGCGCTACAAGGCGTGGGGCGAGACGATCGCCGTCGATGCACGCGCGTCGCATATCACGCACGTGCCCGTACACAATCCGATCCGCTTCCAGGGGCAGCAGTTCGACGACGAAACGGGTCTCGCCTACAACCGCTATCGCTATTACGATCCGCGCACGGGCCGGTACATTTCACAGGAGCCGATCGGCCTGCTCGGCAACACCAATCCGTATCAGTACGCGCCGAATCCGACCGACTGGATCGATCCGCGCGGACTCAAGGGCAAGAAGGCGCAGGCATCGGGGCAAGCCTGCTGCAGTCCGAACCCGTGCGAAGGAAAAGATCCCGCGAAGGAAGCGCGCGGCTGGCAGGGCACGGCGCCGTACAAGGGCGTGGACTCGTATCAGAACACGGTGCTCAAGCGCGGCACCGTGCTGTATTCACTACATCCGGGCGGTGCGCCGGGCTATGCGGTGACGATCGGATCGCTGCGTCAGGCGGCGAGCAGCTCGGAGAAATTCCACGACCTCGTTCAGGTCACGCCGGGTGTCGACGGCGACGGCAATCCGCGTGCGCGACGCACGCAGGTTCGCGCGTACTTCGTGACGAAGGATATCTGCGTGGCGAAGGGACGCGCGCTGGCCAATCCCACGTTCGACGGCGTCAAGGACGATCACGTCTATCCGGGCGGCGGGCTGCAGTATTTCATTCCGCCGTCAGAGAAAGTGCATCTGACGCCGGGTATCATCAGGAACATTTGACGCATAAGCCAGCTGGCGCACGCACACAGGATTCACACGATGACGAAGAAGAACGCGGTTGCCTTGTGCCCGGAACTCGCGGCCATTCTTGGGAACGAGATCGCCCAGGGCAACCGGCTGAAAGACGGGCCGAACCAGGCCGACTGGCCCGAACCCGGCTCGGTGTTCGCGGCGCTCGAGTTCGATCTGCGCAGCGAACCATCGAGCTTTCCGGAATCCGTGCGGCATTCGATCTGCCGCGACCTTCACTACGGCTGGCATGACGAGTGTTACTGCACGATACACCGGCATCTGCTGGTGGCGGGCGAAACGCATCATCCGTGATGCAATGGGCACGGCAAACTCTTTGCTAATGGCGCGGGCAGGGTGCGCGGTACGGCGCTTGCTCGATTCATGGTCAGGGCAGACGACGGTCGTCTGCGTCGATATCCAGTCCGGTTAAGGAGGATCCGATCATGAAGAAGGCAACCAGCGCAGTCATCGCGGCGCTCGCCGCGCTCGCCCTGTCGGGCGGCGCTTATGCACAGTCGACGGGCGGCACGGCCGCGGGCGGCCAGTCGAGCCATGGCAGCACGTCGAGCCCGGCGACCAACCAGATGAACGACACGAACGGTGGCTATGGCACGCCTGGCGCGACCAGCTCGGGCAGCGGCATGAGCGGAACGATGAACCCGAGCATGCAACAGGGTCCGAACAACAGTTCGACGCCTGCGCCGAAGACCAACAATACGCTGGCGACGCCGTCGGTGAAGTCGCCGGCCGACAACAGCAACTAAGTGTGTGCAACGCAGGGCGCAAGTGTCATTGCGCCCTGCATCTCCGTTTGCCTGACGGAATTTCAACTTCCTTCAAAGACTTCGTTCGAAGATTCAACGCATGGCGTTCAGCGCGATCGAGAGGCTCTCATCGGACGCTCGTTCACAGTCCTGCATAGTCCATCTTCGTGAACTGAGCGCCGTTGAATACGAAGTTTCCCCATTTCGCGTCGAAGGCGGCCGTCGGTCTGGCAGCAACGATTTCGTCCAGCGACATTCCCTGCTTCTTCAGCGATGCGACGTTATTGCGTACTGTGACCAGCATGTCGCGGAATTCGATCAGTTGTGCGTGTGGGCGGGTCAGACGGATTCTTTCCCGCGCCCGATGGTCGAGCGATGCGTGATGGACTGCGTATGCGTGCAACGGTGCGCGGCTTCGGCAAGCAGGAAGGCAATGGCGATCAGCGCAGCCGCGACGAGACTCAGGTACTGCCCGCCGATCCACGGCAGCACTGCACCGCCAAGCACGCCGGAACAGGCGAGCCCGATGTATGTCGCCGTGTTGTTGAGCGCCAGCAGCAGCGGCGCCACGCGAGGCGTGAGGTGCACCAGCCGATGCTGTTGCGGCACGATCAGCCCCCATCCGCAGATGCCCCATATCGCCAGCGCGACGGCAGCGCTGAACGCATGAGCGGAAGTCCACGGCAATGCGCAGAAATTGACGATGGCGATCCACAGCATCGCGTTGATGATGCTGCGGCCCTCGAATCGGTCCACGAGGCGGCCAGCCAGCAGATTTCCCGCTGTCGCGGCTACGCCCCAGAGCAGAAACAGCGCGGCGAGCGTGCGTTCGTCGCCATGCGTCACACGCTGCAGCACGACGCCCGCATACGTGTAGACCATGAGGAAACCGCCGAAGGCGAACAGCGAAGTGAGCAAGGTCAGTGCTATCCGTCCGTCACGCGCCGGTGCAAGCCGCTCGCGCAACCTGATGGATGCAGGACGAGGAACGGACGGCAGCATCGTCCAGACGCCGAGCATCGCCACGATTCCCAGCAGCGCAACAAACCAGAGTGTGGTTCGCCAGCTTCCGAAGCCGCCGATGAACGTTCCGAGCGGTGAGCCGAGTGCCGTCGCGCCCGTCAATCCCGCCGTCACGGCCGCCAGCGCGCGGCCACGTTTTTCGGGTGATGCGAGCGTGGAGGCTACGCCCAGTGCGGTCGGCGAGAACAGTGCTGCGCCGAACCCCGACAGGGCACGGCTCAACAACACGCAGTGCAGGTCTGTGGCGAGCGCGGTGAGCATGTTGCCCGCGACGAATATGCCGAGCGCGCACACCAGCAGCAGCTTGCGCGGCCAGCCGCCCGCGAGTGCCGCCATGACGGGCGCGGCGAGCGCGTAGGTCAGCGCGTAGCAGGTGACCATCAGACCGGCAAGACCCACAGATGTATTCAACGACGCCGCGACGCCAGGAAGAATACCGGCGACGACGAAGTTGTCGGTGCCCATTGCGAACATGCCCAAGGCGAGTATCAATAATCGACGATCCATACGGGACTTCTTGCGATAAGCGGTTGATATGGACAGAGAATAATCGTCGTTGACCGTGTCTCAAATGTCGTATATACACGCAATTCATGACATGACTTGAGCTCGAGATGCACACGATCGGCTTCGTCGTATTTCCGAACTTCTATCTGCTGGGCTTTGCGGCAGTGACCGCCTTCGAACTGGCGAACGCGGTGCTCGGAGAACCGGCATACGAAGTGACCGTTCTGTCCGAAGCAGGAGGACTCGTGATGTCGTCGGCGGGCATCCGGGTGGAAACGCAGCCCTTCGGCGACGCCTCATTCGACACGGTGATGTTCGGCTCAGGTGTGGAGATCGACATTGTCTCCGCCGCATTGACGACGTTCGTCAGGCGCTCGCTGACGATGTCGAGGCGGATCGCCGCGCCATGCACGGGCGCTTTCATCCTGGCTGAAGCAGGGGTGCTGGACGGTCGCCGCGCGACGACGCATTGGCGCTTTGCAAACGATCTGCAGCGCCGCTTTCCGGCTGTCTCGGTCGAAGAGGATCAGATCTTTATCGTCGATGGTCCGATCTGGACGTCGGCCGGCATGACGGCCACGATCGACATGGCGCTCGCCATGATCGAGCGCGATCATGGCCAGGACGTTTCACGTGCCGTCGCGCGCAAACTGGTTGTTTATCATCGGCGCTCCGGCGGGCAGTCGCAGTTTTCCACGCTGCTCGATCTCGAACCCAAGTCCGACCGCATCCAGAAGGCGATCGACTATGCGAGCGCCAATCTGCGCAATACGCTGACCGTCGAGGAACTGGCCGATGTCGCGGGCCTCAGTCCGCGTCAGTTCAGTCGTGCGTTCAGTGCCGAAACGGGGCAGTCTCCTGCCAAGGCCGTCGAACATCTGCGCGTGGAAGCCGCGAGATTGCTGCTGGAAAAAGGACGTTTATCGCTGGACGTGATCGCGGACGAAGTGGGCTTCTCGGATCGGGAGCGCATGAGGCGGGCGTTTCTGCGGACCATCGGTCAACCGCCTCAGGCAGTCCGCCGCTTCGGCAGAGAGACGCGCGGCGCAGGCGGGCCGTCGCGGCCATGAATCTGCGCCGGCGCGTGCGCGAACGTCAATTCGCTCTACGCGTCGAGGCCGGCAAAACGTGCGAACCGGACGACCGGCTCACGCGGAAGTTCGAGCCGGTTCACGACGGAATCTTCATCCGCATAGCCGAGCGACATCCCGCAGACGACCTCGTGGCCCGCTTCGATGTCGAGATGCTTTGCGATGACTTCCTGATAGCGCGCGAATGACACCTGTGGGCACGTATCCAGACCACGCGAACGCGCCGCGATCATGATGTTCTGAATGAACAGCCCATAGTCGAGCCAGCTGTATTTCTTCAGTTGGGCATCGATGGTGAAGATCATGCCGAGCGGAGCGCCGAAAAACTCGAAGTTCCTGCCCGTTGCCTGCGAGCGTGCATCGACGTCCGCTTTGTCGATGCCCAGTGCGCCGTAATATCGCGCGCCGAAGTCTTCCTGTCTCAGCCGATACGAATCGGGCAAAGGATCCGGCATGTGCTGCAGTTGCGGATGCGCTCCGTCTGTGTGAGCACGCGCCAGCGCATCGCTCAGTTGCTGTCTGGCGCCGCCCGCCAGCACATGGACACGCCACGGCTGCGTGTTCGAATTGCTGGGCGCGGTCCGCGCGACATCGAGAATGTCGATCACGTCCTGCTTCGAAACAGCATCCGGACGAAAGACCCGAACGGCTTTTCGTGAGCGGATCACGGAATCGACAAGATAGGTATCCGAATTCATTTGCACCGGTCTCCACGGTATCAGCATGTCTGGCGGATCATGCCACACGGAAAGCCTCGCGCCCGGTGAAAAAACTGCATGATCAACTTGCAGCAGACTGGATTTGGGTGCATGAATGCGGGCCCGTTCGTGTCGAACCCGCGTATGCCTTCTATAAAACCGCTTCGGCGACGAGTTGCAACGCTGGCGCGAGTTTGAGATACACCTCTGGCCGCTCGAGCGCGTAGGTCAGATTGCGTTGCGCGATCTGCACGTGCTCCGTGGCGAGCGATTGCGCTCGCGTGCCTTCGCCGCGTTCCATCGACTGCACGAGGCTGTGATGTTGCTGATGCGCCATGAAAAGCCATTGACGTCCCTCCTCGATGGCGGATTGCATCGGCAGCATCGCGCTGGCTGCGGCGAACGGCAGGCGGTTGTTCATGTCGATCGCACGGATCAGCGCCGCATTGCCCGAGCCCTCGACGATCAGCTTGTGGAAGCGGTTATTCATGTCCGTGTAGGCGGCGTAATCGTCGAGATCGAGTTCGGCCTTCGCCAGCAGCCGGTCGCCCGCACGCAGACATTCGTTCAGCCCGTTCGACAACTGGCGCGGCACGCCGTGTTCGGCGACGAGGCGCGCGGCCATGCCTTCGAGGTGTCCGCGCACGGCAATGGCATCGGCGATTTCGGCCGCCGTGATACGGCGCATCACATAACCGCCTGCGGGAGACGGCTCGACGAGACCTTCCTGTTCGAGTGTCGTGAGCGCCAGCCGGACCGGGGTGCGCGACGCCTGCAGCCGCTCCGCGAGCGCGACTTCGCCGAGGCGTTCTCCAGGCGCGAATTCGCCCTTGAGGATCAGGTCGCGCAGATACACCAACACACGTTCTTGCTGGGATTCCATTTCCTTCTCCGGTGACCCTGGCGGGCGCGATGCCTGCGTTGCTGGTTCGCCCGATTGTAGAGCATGAGCGGCTGGATAGGGTTTCGGCGCCTGCAACTTTTATCATTGTTGTTCTTTGTTGCATACAATGACGGTTGAATTCGGAGTTTTTATGATCTGATGAATCGTCCTGGGGAAATTCCTGGTTATCTGTAAAAAATGTATATAAATCAACGAATAAAGTCTGTTAGATGCAGGCGGGAACACAGTTGTTGAACGCGATTACCGCGAACGGCTGTATGCAGTGATTGAACATTTGAATTCTTGGCTCTATTCTTCGTGCTCATTGGGGGTCGTTTTGCATACAGCAATCGATCCCGTGCATTCACCGCAACTGGAGACAGGCCATGATGAGTTCGCAGCAAAACGACACGATCACGCGCGTAGGCAAGGGCACGCCCGCCGGGCAGTTACTGCGCAATTACTGGCAGCCCGTCGCGCTGGTCGAGGAGTTGCCCGCACAGCGTCCCGTTCGCGCAGTACGGCTGATGGGTCAGGATTTCGTCGTGTTCAAGGACGAGCAGGGCCGCTACGGCATGCTGGATCGCGATTGCCCGCACCGTGGCGCGGATCTCGCGGCGGGCCGTCTCGAAGCGGGCGGCCTGCGCTGCGCGTTCCATGGCTGGCTGTTCGATGTCGACGGCCAGTGCCTGTCGACGCCGGGCGAACCCGTCGGCAGCACGCTTTGCAGGAAGGTGCGGCAGAGCGCGTATCCCGTGGTCGAGCGCAGCGGCATTCTGTTCGCGTACATCGGCGGCGGCGAGCCGCCCGCATTCCCGAACTTCGACTGCTTCGCCGCGCCGGGCGAATACACGTTCGCGTTCAAAGGCCTGTTCGAATGCAACTGGCTGCAGGCGCTCGAAGTCGGCATCGATCCCGCGCACGCGTCGTTTCTGCACCGCTTCTTCGAAGACGAAGATGTGAGCGAGAGCTACGGCAAGCAGTTTCGCGGCGCATCGGCGGATTCGGACATGCCGATCACGCAGGTGCTGCGCGAATTCGAATCGCCGGAGATTCTCGTCAGCCCGGCCGACTATGGACTTCGCCTGATCGCGAAGCGCCCGCTGAACGAAGCACAGACTCACGTGCGCGTGACCAATGTCGTGTTCCCGCAGGCCTTCGTGATTCCGATGAGCGCGGAGATGACGATCACGCAATGGCACGTGCCCGTCGACGACGAGAACTGCTACTGGTACGCGATCTTCACGAGCTTCGGCGCGCCCACCGACAAGGCGCAGATGCGCGCGCAGCGGCTCGAACTGTACGAGCTGCCGGATTACACGTCGCGCAAGAACCGGCGCAATCACTACGGCTTCGATGCCGACGAGCAACAGACCCAGACCTACACGGGGATGGGCTTCGACATCAACGTGCATGACCAGTGGGCCGTCGAATCGCAGGGCGCGATCCAGGACCGCACGCGCGAGCATCTGGGCACGACCGACAAGGGCATCATCGCGTATCGCCGTCTGCTCGTCGATGCGATCGAGAAGACGCAGGCGGGCGAGAAGACGCTGATGATGATCGACACACAGCAGGCAGCGCATCTGACGGGACCGGCGTCGATCGACGGCATCGGCCCCGCCGACGGCTGGGACGACTACTGGAAGGCCTCCGACGTGAAGCGCCGCGACGCCGCGCCGTGGCCCGCGCCGAAAGCCTGACGACGAACCCCGCAACCACAATGGAGCGCGCGGCCGTCGAGCGGCCGTGCGAAGCAACATGTCATTTGTCGAAACTCACGGCTTGTGGACGGACGACCAGCACACGGCTCATGCCGCGCTGCTCGAACGGCTGAAAGAAAGCGACGTGCAGGTGGTGCGTTTTTCGTTCCCGGATCAGCACGGACTGCTGCGCGGCAAGACGCTCGTCGTCGACGAAGCGATCCGCGCGTTCAGGAACGGCGTCACGCTGACGAGCACGCTGCTCGCCAAAGATACGTCGCACCGCACGGTGTTCCCCGTGTTCACGGCGGGCGGCGGCTTCGATATGCCTGAAATGCAGGGCGCCTGCGACACGCTGATGGTCGCCGATCCCGAAACCTTCCGCGTGTTGCCGTGGGCGCCGCACACGGGCTGGGTGCTGTGCGACGTGTACTTCGCGAACGGCAGGCCCGTGCCGTTCGCGACGCGTCATCTGTTCCGGCGCGCGCTGGAACAGCTCGGCAATCACGGCTATGAATTCATGTCCGGCCTCGAAGTGGAATTTCATGTCTTCAAGGTCACCAATCCGAACATGAAGCCCGAGCATTCGGGGCAGCCGGGCATTCCGCCCGATGTCGAACTGCTGTCGCATGGTTACCAATATCTGACGGAACTGCGCTACGACGCCGTCGACGGCGTGATGGAGATGCTCCGGCGCGGCATCGACGGACTCGCGTTGCCCGTGCGCTCGCTCGAAGTCGAATACGGCCCTAGCCAGTTCGAGTTCACGTTCGCGCCGACCACGGGCATCCAAAGCGCCGACGACATGATCCTGTTCCGCAGCGCGGTGAAGCAGATCTGCCAGCGCAACGGCTATCACGCGACCTTCATGTGCCGTCCGCGCATTCCGAATGTCGTATCGAGCGGATGGCATCTGCATCAGTCGCTCGTGCATGTCGCGGGCGGCACTAACGCATTCATGCCGACGGATCCGGGCGCGCCGCTTTCCGTCACGGGCCAGCGCTATCTCGCGGGACTGCTTGCACATGCGCAGGGCGCGACCGCCTTGTCGACGCCGACCATCAACGGCTACCGCCGCTACCGGCCGTATTCGAATGCGCCCGATCGCGCGATCTGGGGCTGCGACAACCGCGGCGTGATGCTGCGCGTGCTGGGCGGAGCGAACGATCCGGCGACGCGCGTCGAAAACCGCGTCGGCGAACCGACAGCGAATCCGTATCTGTATTTCGGCTCGCAGGTGCTGTCGGGGCTCGACGGACTGCGGCGCAAGCTCGAACTGCCGCCGTCGGCGGATACGCCCTACGAAACGCAGGCCGATGCGCTGCCGCGCACGTTGAGCGACGCCATCGCCGCGCTGCGTGCCGACGACTGTCTGCGCGAAGGCTTCGGCAGCGCATTCGTCGATTACTTCTGCAAGCTGAAGGAAGCGGAGATCGACCGTTTCAATCTGGAAGTCACCGAGTGGGAACACCGGGAGTATTTCGAAACGTTCTGATGGTGTTCCCATCAAGGAGAGAAGTCATGCCTATCGTCACCTACATCCTGCGCGACGGCGAGCGCCGCGCCATCGACGTGGCCGCCGGCACCAGCGTGATGGAGGCCGCGATCCATCACAACGTGCGCGGCATCGACGCGGAATGCGGCGGCTGTCTGTCGTGTGCGACCTGCCATGTTTATGTCGACGCGTCGTCGACGGCGGATTTGCCGCTGCCCGACGAGTCCGAACTCGAACTGCTCGAGGGCGTGGCCGCCGGGCGCCGTCCCGAAAGCCGGCTCAGTTGTCAGCTCGTCGTGATGCCCGCGATGCACGGACTCGTCGTGCAGATTCCACCGAAACAGGCGTGATAAGGGTGACATCATGAAACGCACGCTGGTGATTGTCGGCGCGTCGTATGCGGGCGTTCAGCTTGCCGCGTCGGCGCGCGAACTGGGCTTCGACGGCCGTATCGTGCTGCTCGGCGACGAACCCGATGCGCCCTATCAACGGCCGCCGCTGTCGAAGGGCTTTCTGACAGGCAGTGTCGCCGAAGCGCGTTTGCCGCTTCGCTCACAGGTGTTCTTCGACGAAGAAAAGATCGAGTGGATGCCGTCGACGCGCGCCATCCGCATCGACCGCGAGCGGCGCGAAATCGGGCTGCACGACGGTTCGCGGATCGCATACGACCATGTCGCGCTGACAACGGGCGCGCGCGTGCGCAAGCTCGATTGCCCGGGCGCGGCGCTCGATGCCGTTCACTATCTTCGCGATCTGCGCGATGCGAGGCGGCTCGCGCAGACGGCGTGCACGGCAAGGCGGGCTGTCGTGATCGGCGGCGGCTATATCGGCCTCGAGGCGGCCGCCTCGCTGCGCCAGCAAGGGGTCGACGTGACCGTCGTAGAGACCGAGCCGCGACTGCTTGCGCGCGTCGCGTCGCCATGGATATCGGACTTCATGCTGCGTGCTCACGTCGAGCGCGGCGTTGCGTTCGAATGCGGACGCAAGGTGGTGGCGCTGCACGACGCGTACGGCATCGTCTCCGTCGAACTGGACAACGGCACGCGTCTGCTGTGCGATCTGGTCGTGGTCGGTATCGGCGTGATTCCGAACACCGAACTGGCCGCGGACTGCGGACTGCACGTGCAAGGCGGCATTACCGTCGATGCCTGCGCGCGCACCAGCGATCCGCGGATCGTTGCGGCGGGCGATTGCGCGTCGTTCGTTCCTCACTGGGCGCTGCCGGACGCGCGCGCTTGCCGCATCGAATCCGTGCAGAACGCCAACGATATGGCGAAGACGGCAGCGGCCTCGATTCTCGGGCGATCCGAGCCGTATCGCGCGGTGCCGTGGTTCTGGTCCGATCAGTACGACCTCAAGCTGCAAATGGCGGGCGTGAATACGGGTTTCAACGACTATGCGGTGCGCGGCTCTGTCGAAGAGAGAAAGTGTTCGCTGTTCTATTTTCGCGGCAAGACGCTGATCGCCGTCGACAGTATCAACCGCCCGCAAGATCACATGCTTGCGCGCAAGCTGCTCGCGAGCGGCGCGCACGTCTTGGCCGACGAAGTGCGCGATCCCGCCTTCGATCTGAAGTCGCTCGCGAGCGGCGACATGCACGCTGCGCGAGGCGCCGTATGACGATCGAGGCAAGTCACGGGCGTCCTCTCGTCGGCGTGGTGTGCGACCGCTTCTTCGTTGGCGAACACGATCTGCACAGCGCGAAGCACAGCTATGTCCGCGCGTTGATGTCGGGCGCAAACGTGAACCCCGTGCTGATTCCCGCGACGCGCGACATCGACGCGTTCGACGGCTATCTCGATGCCGTAAGCGGCCTGCTGTTTCCAGGCGGCGCATCCAATGTGGAAGCCCACCGGTATGGCGGCCACGCGGCGGACGACATGCATGTCGATCCCGATCGCGATCACGTCGCGCTGACGCTGATGCAAGGCGCCGCCGCGCGCGGCATGCCGATGCTCGCGATCTGCCGCGGCTTTCAGGAAATGAATGTCGCTTTCGGCGGCACGCTGCACACGGATATTCATGCGAGCGGACATTCTGTCGATCATCTCGAAGACCTCTCGGACGATCTGCCCACGCGCTATCGGTACCGCCACGAAGTCGAAATCGCGCCTGCTGGCATCCTGTCGACGCTCGCGCACGCGCCACACGTGCGCGTGAATTCGCTGCATCGTCAGGGCGCGGCGGCACTCGCGCCGCGGCTCGTGGTGGAAGCACGCGCGCCCGATGGTCTGGTCGAAGCGTTTCGGGTCGGCGAACACGCGTTCGCGCTCGGCGTGCAGTGGCATCCCGAAGCGATGCTCGAAGACGATGCGCTGTCGCGTGCCCTTTTCGAAGCATTCGGCGCAAGTTGCCGCCGCTATCGTCATGCAACACAACGGACAGCCGCTCATCGAAAGGCGTAGAACCATGTCAGCAGACCGTATTGACCTGAACCTGTTGCGGGTGTTCGACGCGATTTTCGAAGACCGCAATCTCGCGCTCGCGGGCAAGCGCCTGCATCTGAGCCAGTCCGCGATCAGTCACGCGCTCGCGCGGATGCGAGAGGTGCTCGGCGACGACCTGTTCGTGCGCACGGGCAGAGGCATGGAGCCGACCGTGCGTGCACTCGGCATGGCGGCGCAGGTACGCGGCGCGCTTCAGCAGATCCGGGCCGCGCTCGGTGTCGATGCGTTCGATCCGCGCGTCGCGCAACGCAAGTTCGTGGTCGCCGCGAACGATTACATTACGTCGCTCGTGCTGGGGCGCCTCAGTCAACGGCTGCACGCCGAGGCGCCGCTCGTCGACCTGGTCGTGCGGCCTTCGACGCGCCTCGATCTCGCAGGCCAGATCGACGTCGGCCGGATCGATATGGCAATCGGCATTTTCGCGGACGTGCCGGCGCGTTTCCGTTCGACGAAGCTCTGGGAACAGACGGACGTCGTGCTGCTTCATCGCGATCACCCCATCGCCGGCCGGCCGATCACGCGCGACGACCTGCTCGCGCATCCGCTCATCGCGATCTCGCAGGGCGGCGAGGAGGAGGGCGCGGTGAGCGGCTTTATCGTCGAACGGGGACTCGCGCGGCAATCGGAGATGTTCAATCGCGACGCGCTCAACCGCGCGTTTGCGCAGGCCGCCGAGATGCCGCGCATGCGCATGTCCGTCGCGCATTCGCTCGCGATTCCGGCGCTGCTTCGCCATAGCGACATGCTGGCGCTCGTGCCGTCGTCGCTTGGACGCGAACTGGAGCGCTACGGCGAACTGAAAATGTGCCCGACGCCTTATGAATCGCCTAACGTCGCCGTGCGTGCCGTATGGCACGAACGCAATGACGCCGACCCCGCATTGCAATGGCTGCGGCATCAGCTTGCCGATGTCGCGCGCCAGGTTCGAAGCGGCTGATCGAAGCCGTTCAAGATCGGTATGCAAACAATTCACGGCGTGCCCGCCTTGGGTGCAACGACGCGAACGTCGTCGAAATAGCCTGAAAACATAGGGCTTCCTGATTCGATCCGGACAGATCGCGCAATGCCGCCGCGTCGCGCGACGGGCATCTGCGCGCCGCTTGCGTGATTCGCCGGGTTGTTGACCGCATCTGGTGCTCTTAATCTGCGCCCGATAGATCGGCGAGGCACGCAGCGCGCGCTGCCGTGGCGACGCCGACAGTTCAATCCCACCAGTGAGGATGCAATGGAAGAGACAAGGACTGTCGATGTACAGACGCTCATCAACGAGCACCGTTTTTCCCGCTTTCAATGGCTCGTATTTGCGATGTGCTTCGTGATCGTGCTGATGGATGGCTTCGATACGGCTGCGATCGGCTTCATCGCACCTTCGCTGCTGTCGGAGTGGAATATCGGCAAGGCGGCGCTCGCGCCCGTGCTGAGCGCTGCACTGTTCGGGCTCGCATGCGGCGCATTGCTGTCGGGCCCGCTGTCCGACCGATGCGGGCGGCGCGTCGTACTGACCTTGTCGGTAATGTTGTTCGGCGCGTCCTGTTTCGCTTCCGCTTTCGCACGGGATCTGGGCGAACTGACCGCGCTGCGCTTCGTGACGGGCGTCGGGCTCGGCGCTGCGATGCCGAATGCCGTTACGCTCATGAGCGAATTCAGTCCAGACGGCCGGCGCGCGACGATCGTAAATCTGATGTTCTGCGGCTTTCCGCTGGGCGCCGCGTTCGGCGGATTTCTCGCCGCGTGGATGATTCCGCATTTCGGCTGGCGCAGTGTGCTGCTGCTCGGCGGCGCGGTGCCGTTGCTGCTCGCCGTCGTGCTCGTGTTCCGCTTGCCCGAGTCGATCCGTTACATGGTGGCGAAAGGGAAGCCGGCCGGGAAGATCCGCAAGGTACTCATGCGCATCAGTCCGGACGCGCGTTTTGCGCACGCATTCGTCATGCAGGAAAGCGTGAAGCATGCGACGGGCGAGGGCGGCCTTCGCATCGTGTTGTCGCGTCCGTTCATTCTGGGTTCCGTGATGCTGTGGGTGTGCTACTTCATGGGCCTCGTCATCTTCTATGGACTCGTCAACTGGATGCCCGTGTTGCTCAAGGATGCCGGACTCACGCCGCAACGTGCCGCACTCGTCGCCGCACTGTTTCCGCTCGGCGGCGCGGGGACGGTCTTGTGCGGCTTGTTGATGGACCGCTTCAATCCCAATCGCGTGGTGGCCGCCGCGTATGCGTTCGGTGCCGTCGCCGTGTATGCGATCGGTCAGGCAATGGGCAATATCGGCCTGCTGATGTGCGCGGTATTTATCGCCGGCGTGCTGGTGAATACCGCGCAGGCATCGATGCCTGCGCTGGCGGCCGCGTTCTATCCAACGGCGGGACGCGGAACGGGCGTTGCATGGATGCTGGGCGTGGGTCGGTTCGGCGGCATCGCGGGCTCGTTTCTGGTCGCGGAGTTGTCGCGGCAGCAGGTCGGTTTGCCCGGCATTTTCACGGTCGTTGCGATAGCGGGTGCAGTGTCGTGCGTGGCGCTGCTGATCAAACAGGCGACGGGTTCGACGGAAACGGCAGCGGATGTGGCGGATGGCGAATCGCTCGCGCATTGAAGGCGAGCAACCGTGACGTGTCGCAGACCGGCTGCGGGCCTCGCGTGAGGCTCGCAGTACTTTTGCATGTCATTGAACGGGCGGCTTGACGTCGTATGCAATACGTCCCGAAGGCAGGAAGAACAATGCGATCACGGCACCGCCTTTGGCTTCCGGGAAGTGATGGCTGCCCGGTGCGGGCGCCGTCCAGCCGCCATGGCACCATCCGTTCGGTCCTGCGAGCGCCGCGCCTGCGTTGAGCGGAACGACCATGTTGAACTCGCCATAAGGGTGCGAGTGGTAGTCGCCGCGAAACGCATCTTCCGGGTTGCCCTGCGTGTTGCCCGTACTGTCGATCAACACGGCGGTGATGCTGAAATAGAACGTCTCTGCGGCGGGTTCGACGAGTCTTGCGCGACGATACTTCCGTCCGGCGATTTCGACATCGGCGGCCCAGCCTTCTTCGACGCCGAGCGTAATGAGGCGCGCAAGATCCTTGTACAGTTCGCTATCGACGCCGTATTTCGTATTCAGCCATTGCTCGACGTTGGTGCCCGTCGTCATGTCTTTCACTTCTTCGAGGAAGGGCAGGCAGCGCGCGACAAGCTGATCTTTTGTGCTCGATGCAGGGGCTTCGGACATTTCGCTTTCTCCTTGATGTGATGGCCCGGCACACCGTCCTTGCGTCGTGCACGCGTTGCGATGTGCTTCATGGCGATCTCAAGATGCCATAGCAGCATCATCCCAGGAAGCGAAACTCCTGCAACACCCTGCTGCACGTCGTGCATATTGCGATCGTGCACCTTGAACGCCGCGAGACGAGCGCGTGAAATGGCGTTCGGGCTGATGGCAGCGTGATGTGAGAACATGCGCACCACAAAAGATCACGCGGTTCGATAAAGCTATGCACTTCGGCGATTCCAGCTTCTGGCGATTTCTTCCTCTCGTTCATGCGGGCGTGTTCGGCGCAACGGCCGTGTTTGGCCGCATAGTGATTGCGCGCACGAACCGGCATGACGCCGTGTCGTTTTCACGTGGTGAGTCGGCACGCGATTTCGTCGCGCGATGCTTTTACGTGTGGCTGCCCGTTGTCGATGGAGTATTGCTCGCGTTTTACGGCCTCACGGGCCAGCGAGGACAAACCGTTCTGAGCATCTTCGATGGCGAATGGGTTCGATGGATCGGCGCGGCTTGCATGACAATCGCGTTGATATGGGTCGTGTGCTCGCAGGCCGCGATGGGTAGCGCATGGCGAATGGGCGTCGACAGCCGCACGGCTACCGAATTGATCACGAAGGGTCCGTTCGCGTTGTCGCGCAACCCGATCTATCTTGGCATCCGGGTGACGATATTCGGTCAGTTGCTCGTGCTGGGCACGTGGCCGGTGCTTGTCATATGGGTGATGTCGGAGTTGCTCGTACAGGTTCAGGTCCGATTCGAAGAAGAGCACATGTTCAGCTTGCACCCGCAGCGTTATGCCGAATATTGCTCGCGCGTAAGACGTTGGCTTTGATCTGCGCCGCGCAATTCGATTTGTTCAAGATTGGCTTGAATACATTTCACTGTGCCGTCTGGAGTAGGCGCGCGCGAATACATCACATCGTTCCTGGTGGATTTGCCCCGCGTATTGCACTGCCGATAGAAGATTATTCAACCTCGTTGCTCGATTCCGAGTAACAACATCCTTCCGCCTTTGCCTCGCCTCTGTGATCGGCTTTATAGCGTCGAGGTTTTCCCCGTTGTTGCATTTATTGTCCAACCCTAAGCTCGCGGGCATGCATTGAACGCATGACGATAGATTCGTCATCCAGACTAATGAATCGCGGCTAAGGAGACTCCATGAAATACAGCAGGTTTGCAGCGCTGGCGGCAGGGCTGTTCAGCACGACGGCATTTGCGCAAAGCAGCGTCACGCTCTATGGCGTGCTGGACACGGGCATCGAGTATGTTTCCCACGCAAACGCTGCGGGCGATCACGTAATCCGGATGCCCGGCATCACAGGCGAACTGCCCTCGCGCTGGGGAATGCGCGGCGCTGAAGACCTGGGCGGCGGACTCAAGGCCGTATTCATCCTCGAAAGCGGGTTCAATCTCAAAGGCGGCGACTCGGGGCAAGGGGGACGGCTGTTCGGGCGGCAGGCGCTCGTCGGACTGGAAGGGCCGTGGGGCGCGCTGACGTTCGGCCGCCAATACACGATGTCGTATTGGGCGCTGTCGGATGCCGATATTCTCGGGCCCGACATCTACGGTATCGGTGCACTGGACGCGTTCTTGCCAAACGCGAGAAGCGACAATACGGTCGCCTACAAAGGCAAATTCTATGGATTCACGGTCGGCGCAACGTGGTCGTTCGGACGCGACAGCACGGGCACGGGCAATTCGCCGGGGCAGGGGACGTGCGCCGGGCAGGTGCCGGGCGACGTGAATCAATGCCGCGAATGGAGTGCGATGCTCAAATACGACGGCACTTATTTCGGCGTGGCGACGGCCTACGATGAGCAGCGCGGCGGCACCAACGCGGCGGCGAACTTCTTCGATGGCGTCGCGCCGTTTCCAGTGACCGGCGCGGGCGACAAGGATGCGCGTCTACAGGCGAACGGCTATGTGAACGTTGCGGGTGTGAAGATCGGCGGCGGATGGGTCGGGCGTCGCGTGGAATCGAACGGACGGGGCGGCGACGTGCGCTCCAATCTGTTCTATCTGGGCGCGCAGTATTATGTGACACCCGTGTTTGCCATCGATGGTGAAGCGTATCGCGTGATCGTCCAGCAGCAGGACGCGCGCGCGACGATGGCCAGCATGCGCGCCACGTACTTCCTGTCGAAGCAAACGGCCGTGTATGGCAACGTCGCGTATTTGTGGAACAGCGCGCATGCCAGGTATTCGGTGAGCGCGGGTGGCGGCGGTACCACACCTGCGGCGGGTGTTGGACAAGTCGGGGCGATCGTCGGGATCCGGCATACGTTTTGATCGTGTTGTGGCGGGGCGGCGGGCTTGCGCCGTTGCGAGCAGGCACTCGGTCGCAGCACGGCGCGAACAGGCATGGTTCCAGCCACGGAGTACTATTCCACTCTGGATACGCTGTTCAGGCGTGGCGTCGATCGGGGGTGCATCATGTCAAGCGAATGGAAACGCCGGATCAGGTTGTTCGTCCAGCGTTTCTGGCAACCGACCAGTGCATGTATGACCTGCATGCCGGGAAGTTGGGGCAACCTCATGAGCCTCGTACACTGGACGATCGCACTCCAGACAGGACTGCTCACCGGGATTCTGGCCGTACTTCTGACGTTCACGCCGGCCGCGAAGCTCTACACGAATCGATATGGCAATGCGCTGATCGTAGGCTGTCTGACGGCCGTCGGCGACGCATTCTCGCATACGAGTCACTACCGCGTTCCCGTCGTCGAACACGTTCTGACTGGCGTCGTTTCCGGTGTGTTCGCGCTGGCCGCGTCCTATCTCTTTGCCGATCGCGCACGGCGAATCAGGGCGGTCTGGGCGCGCGTTTTCGGATAGCGCTCCACTGAGAGTCGTCGCCGTACGCCGCATGTAGTCGGCGGGGATGCTTCCGGCGTCATGGCCCGTGGCGAGCACGCGTGGTGCCGCGTCCGACTTCACTGTCGACGGCGATCGAGGCCCGTGGGCCATTGGACCAAGGTCCAATATCCTTTCAAACGGTCCGTGGGCTAACCTTTCACGGCAAACGAACCCTGGCGGAAGGGCGGTTGCCGATAAAGGCGAAGGCCAATTCAGTTAGCCTTGCCTCGCAAGCAGCTTGCATCTTGCGCTACATGGAATCGTCGAAACGAAGGGGGCGCCATAACCCGTGGGTCACGCATGAGAGCATTCATCGATCATCCCGGTATCCTGTTCGTGGTCCTGTTCCTTCTGTTTGTTGGCGCGGTGGTGTTCGGCGCGCACGGGCTTCGACACATCGCCAGACTGCCCGAAGAAGATCGCGAGGACTTCAACATCGTCCAGTCGGCGACGCTGACACTGCTGGCGCTGCTTGTCGGCTTCAGCCTGTCGATGGCGGTTGGCCGGTACGATCAACGCAAGAATCTGGAGGAAGGCGAGGCCAACGCAATCGGCACCGAATATGCGCGCGCCGACCTTGCAGACGCGAGCGTCGGCGCGAAGATCAAGGACGGGTTGGTTCGGTACACGAAACTGCGGCGGGAAGACTACCTGACGCGCGATCCGCAGAAGCTCGAACGCATCATGCGGGATACGGCGAATTTGCAAACTGAACTATGGAAGCTCGCGACCCAGGTCGCGCAGGACAAGCCGACGCCGATAGGCGCTCTCGTGGTCGCCGGAATGAACGACGTGCTGAACTCGCAGGATTATTCGGAGGCCGCCCGGATCAACCATATCCCGCTCGGCTCATGGCTTCTCATGATCCTGATTGCCGTGCTGGGGTGCGTCGTTCAGGGTTACGGCACGAAAGGCTCGTTGAAACGAGGGCTGCTCGTTACGGTTCTGCCTGTGACCGTCGCGCTTTCGCTGGCGCTTATCGCCGATATCGACAGTCCTCGGGGCGGCATCATCCATGTCCAGCCTCAGAACCTGACGCGGCTTTTGCAGTCGCTGGAGAAGCCGTAACGACGCGACATTTCTTATATGGTCGGCTCCCATTTGCAAGGCAATTTCGCGGCGTTGAGCGGCCCGTTCAGGCGGGAGGCGACCATATAAAAAATGTCGGGTTTTGCCGTGCTACGCATGATGCGATCGTATTGCCGGTACGGCAGCGTGACACCGCTGGCCTGGATCTCGATCACGCCATCGGGATATTCAACGACCTCGACGTATTCATGGATCAGCCCACGACACACAGGCGTGTCATCCAGCAAATACATCACGCGGTCGTGCTGCACGGTCAGCGCATTGGAGACCTTGCGCGGCACGCGATGCCGTGACATTCCTCAAGCTTCTCGCGCGCCAGCGTCGGCCCGAAATCGGCGTAGCGTTCGCGGATGAGCGTCAGGGCGCAACGCGTCCTTTGCATTGAATGTCCCAACGGAATTGACGTCGAAGTGATTCATAAGAACGGTTCTCTAGTGGAGCTACGAAATCGGGATGTCGTTGAATGCGTAAGCGTCGATGTGTGGACGCGCGCAGTCCTGGGATTTGCACGGTGTAACCATGTGTCCGCTCAGGGGCGGTACGGCGCGTTCGCCGTCTGCCCGGATTCAGCCATGTGCCTCGCCAGGAGGGTGTGTAGGGCCGGTATTGCCAGTTCGACATGTCTGGCGGGACAACCGTCTTCGCTTTGACGCTCCGACTCCTTGCCGGCTACATCGATACGTTCTGTAGCCGCCTTTCGTGAGATCAGTGCGCGTGCGGCCGTTGCGGGTCCGGTTTCTGCCTGACGCGGCCCGATGAGTGAGGCAACAACGGCGACGGCACTATGTCAGAGCCGGGTCGGCCAAAAGTGGTCTCTCAAGATTCGCCCGCGAATGACCGCTTCGTCGCATTGAGAAGACCTTGGCGCGACGCAATGGCGGCGACGGAATGATAGACATATGCAACCATCGGGCTGGACCTTTCATTCACCCTCCCGCCGGCATCTGTATCAACCTTTAAGCATTGGCTCCCCCGTCGACGGTGAGCGTGGCGCCCGTGACATAAGCGGCATTGGCGCTCGCGAGAAACACGACTGCTTGCGCAATGTCTTCGCCCTTGCCGTAATCGCCGGTGGCGGTCAGCGATTTCATCGTGGGCGCGAACGGACCGTCCACCGGATTCATATCCGTGTTGATCGAGCCGGGCTGGACGACGTTTGCAGTAATGCCTCGCGGGCCGAGTTCTCTCGCGAGACCCTGTGTGAGCGCGACGAGAGCGGACTTTGAGCCAGCGTAGACGCCGAGCATCGAGGCCGGGACGCGGTCGGCGAAGTAACTGCCGATCGAAATGATCCGTCCTCCTGCACCGAGATGCGGGATGGCGGCCTGGGCGGCTACGATCGGTGCACGCACGTTGACGTTGAGCGTCGCGTCAATGTCTTCGATGGACATATCCTTGACGTCGCCCATGCGCAGAATGCCCGCGTTGTTCACGAGGATATCGAGCCCGCCCAATGCTTCGACCGTCTTCTGTACGGATGCCTGCACGGCCGATGCGTTTGCGCTATCCGCCTGGATTGCGACGCCGCGCCGGCCCTCCGCTTCGATCGCCTTGACGACGCGCGCGGCCTGCTCAGCCGATTTTTCATAGGTAATTGCCACATCTGCGCCGGCAGCCGCCAATGCATTTGCGATCGCAGCACCAATGCCCCGACTTGCACCGGTGACAAGCGCGCGTTTGCCTTTGAGGTTCATGAAACTCTCCTTATGTGTTCAGTAGTGAAAGAAGTTTGAGCTAACGTCGACGATCTAACCTTTGCGATACATCTTTCGCTCATCGCTCGATCAGTCCGGCGAAAAGGTTCTGGATTTCTGAGTACGGCAAGGAATGGCTAGCGAGCGTCCCGGAACGGCCGTCGTTCAGAAAGTCCTGCGCGAGGGCCTTCGCCTTGCCGAGCACTACCTGCGAGATGCCGCTGCCGGCGCTCAACCGGCGCACGCCGAGCTTGCCGAGGGTCGCTGCATCGGCGAGTCCTGGCACGGCCATGACGTTAAGAGGCAGACGCGTTGCGCCCGCAATCGTTTCGATATCGGATGACTGCAAGAGGGCCGGCAGGAAAAGCCCATCCGCACCGGCCGATGCATACAGATTGCCGCGAGCAATCGACTCTTCGGCTTGCCTGGATTTTTTTTCAGCGAGGCCTGCAAGAAAGACGTCGGAGCGTGCGTTGACGAAGAGATCCGAACCTGACTTCACGAGGGCATTCTTGATCGCTTCGATCTTCTGCGCGAGAAGCGATGCCGGGTCCGGGCCGTCTTCGATATTGATGCCCGCGATGCCGAGATCGACCAGTCGCACCACATGGTCCGCAACGGCTTTGGGGTCGTCGGAATAGCCATGTTCGATATCGACCGACAAAGGCACATTCAGCACGCGGACGATACGGCGAACAGAAGCAACGACCTCATCGAAAGGCAGGATGCGGCCGTCGGGATAGCCCAACGCCCACGCGAGACCCGCGCTCGTCGTGGCGATTGCGGAAGCACCCAACGCCTCAACGAGACGTGCGCTGCCGGCATCCCAGACATTAGGCAAGCGCAGCGGGATCGAATTGTCGTGCAAGTGACGAAATGCTTTTGCATTAGACATTGCTGTTTTCCTCGTAAAGGGATTGGAATTCAGGCCGCCACGGCGCCGTTTGCTGTATTTGCAAACGATGCGATGCGGCGCGTCGCGAGCCCGGAGACAAGGATCGCGATCACCACGGGAATGCTGGAGAGGTAGCCCAGGTTATGGCTGCCGATGACGGGCATCACAGCAGCACCGAGCGCCCCGGCAATGGATACACCCACATAAGTCGCCGACGTGTTGAGCCCGACCAGCACAGCCGTCATCGGCGGATTCAGACTCGCGAGACGGAACTGCTGCGGAACCAGTACACCCCATGCACAGGCTCCCCAGATCGTCACGGCGATGGCTGCGCTCCAGAGGTGTGCGCCTGTTATCGGCATCGTGAGGATGACGATTGCGACGATGGTGAGCTTGATCAGAACGACCTTGTGGGAGCCGATCTTGTCGAGAATCCGTCCTGTCAGCAGGTTCGAAAACGTTCCCGCCAGTCCCCATAGCACCAGCAATCCACCCAGCACCGGTGCGCTATGGCCGATCGCGCGATCGAACACAACGGAGAAGTAACTGAAGATGATGAAGGTGCCGATCTGGGCAAGCACCGTCGTCGCGAGCGTGAGTCCGACGCGGGAATCGGTGAGCGGAGACACGCGTTCGCGCAGCGAGATGGCAGGCGGCAGCGGGACTTCAGGCATGAACGCGAGAATGCCTGCGAACGCAGCGGCGCCAAGCGCGGCAACGAGAACCAGTGTCCAGTGCCAGCTCGCGAGTCCGCCAATCACGGCGCCAATGGGCGAGCCCAGCGCGGTAGCCGTCGTCAGTCCCGCCACGATGATGGACAATGCGTACCCGCGACGTTCCGGCGGCACCAGCGACGCGCCAGTTCCGCTGGCCGTCGGCGAGAACATGGCCGCGCCAAGTCCCGCGAAAGCGCGTGTGGCCAATGCGATGCCGAGATTCGGCGCAACGATGGTGCCGATATTGGCGATGACGAATAATCCAATGCCGCCGAGCAAAAGACGCTTGCGCGGCACGTTCGCAGCCAGCGCTGCGATGGTCGGACCAAGCAGGGCATAGCTCAGCGCGTACACGCTGATAAGCTGACCCGCAGCGCCGATACTGACGCCAAACGAGTGCGCGATTTCGGGCAGGATGCCCGCGAAGACAAAGCTGTCGGTGCCCAGCGCGAACATGCCGAGTGAAAGTGTTAGAAGGCGGCGATCCATGTCGACTTCTCCAGAAGGGTTGTGAATCAAGTCTCGTGACGAAACTATAGGGAAGCCGACTGCCTCGCACTACGGGCCGAAAGCAGGAATCTGTTCCCCATAAACCGGTTAAGTGGTGCGCCGGGTCACTTCGTCTGCGCGAGCTGCTGATGCGGTGCATCCCATCCGCCGCCTAGGGAGCGGAACGTTCTCACGGCGGCGCGGGCAGCGTCTGCCTTCGTTGCATCGAGATCGTCGCGCGCGTCGAGCAGCTGCCGGTCGGCGTCGAGCACATCAGTGAGCGTGATCGAACCCGCGCGATACGCTTTCTCCGAAAGGTCTCGCGCCTTCGTCAATGCAGCGACTTCCTGTTGAATTTCCTGCGCGCGAATCTCCGTTTGCGACAGCGTCATCAATGCGTCTTCGACGTCCTCGGTTGCTTTGAGTGCGGCCTCCCGGTACTGCGCCAACGCCTCCGCGTAAGCGCCGCGCGCACCCTTGACCTCGGCGTCCACCTTGCCGAAATCAAACAGTCGCCACTGCAGCGCACCCGTGCCGATTGGCTGGAACGACTTCGCGCTCAGGAAGTGACTGGCTGAAATGCTGTCGAATCCCAGTGCGCCGGAGAGCGAAATCTTCGGGTAGTAGCCGGCAATTGCCACGCCGATCGCGTCGTTCGAAGCCGCCAGATGGCGTTCGGCAGCGATGATGTCCGGGCGTCGCCGCAGCACGTCGACGGGCTGATCCGCGCCGCCGATGGCGGGCACATCCGGAATCACACCCGCGTTCGTGGCGAGTTCTGCCGCATAGGTCCCCGGCTGGGCGCCCATCAGCACATCGAGCCGGTTCAATTGCGCTTCCAGCGACACGCGCAAGCTTGGAACGGTAGCGCGTGCCTGGCGCAACAAGGCTTCAGCCTGCGCGACCTCGCGTTCGTCCGATGCACCGGCCTGTTTGCGCGCTTTCACGAGTTCCAGCAGACGCGCATCGGTATCGACCTGATCCTGGGTGACGGCCAGTTGCGCTTGCAGCCCTCTGATTTGCAGGTAGGCGTCGGCGGCGTCGGCAGCGACCGTCACGCGCGTGCCGAGTTGCGCGGCCTCGGCGGCCTGCTCTTCGTCGGTGGCTGCCGCGTGTGCGCGACGCAGACCGCCCGCCAGATCGATTTCCCAGCTTGCCGTGGCACCTGCGACGTACTCCTTCTGGTCGCGGCTATAGTTGGGAAACGCGCTTGCAATCGTGCCAAGAGGACTCTGCGTGCTCTGGTGTAGCGCCGTGTACGATGCGTTGGCATCGACTGTCGGAAGCAGGCGGGCCCCAGCCGCCTGAGCCGCGGCGCGCGATTGCGCGACGCGTGCGATCGCAGCCTGGAGGCTCAGGTTTTGATCGAGTGCCCGTTGCACCACCTTGACCAGCTCGGGATCATTGAAGCCCGCCCACCAGCTATCGAGGTTCGGGGCCGGCAATGCCGTTTGCCGTTCGGCGACGACCTTCGCGTTGTGAAACGCGGCCATCTCGGTGTGAGGCGCAACGTAGTCGGGCCCGACGGCACAGCCAGCAAGCATTGCGCTGACAATCAGACTACCGATGATCGCTTTCGAAGTTCTCGATGCGAAGCCGTTCATTTCGCTTCTCCACTATCAAGTTTCCGCAAGGCGGGCGCGCTCTTGATGCCGAGCTTGCGGACGAAGGCATAAAACGCCGGGGTGAACGCGAGCCCGAAGAGCGTCACACCGAGCATGCCGAAGAACACCGTCGTGCCGAGCGATTGCCGCATTTCCGAGCCGGCGCCGCTGGCAATGGCGAGCGGCGCCACGCCCGCGATAAACGCGAACGACGTCATCAGGATGGGGCGCAACCGCACATGTGCCGCATGGGTGGCAGCCTCTTGTGCATCGATGCCGTCTTCGTCCTGACGCTGTCTGGCGAATTCGACGATGAGAATGGCGTTCTTCGCGGCGAGCCCAACGAGCACAACGAAGCCGATCTGCGCAAGAATGTCGATCGGCATGCCGCGCATGTTCAGACCGATCGCCGCCGCGAGCAGACACATCGGCACGATCAGCACGATTGCGAGAGGCGTCTTCCAGCTTTCATACTGCGCGGCAAGCACGAGGAACACGAACAGTGCCGACGCAGCAAAGATCACAAGCGGCGACATGGTCTGCTCTTTCTGTTGGTGAGCGAGGTCGGTCCACTCGTACGTGATGCCGTTCGGAAGAACCTGCGCTGCGAGTTGTTCCATGTGCTGGATGGCGTCGCCCGACGAATATCCGGGGCCGGCCGCACCCATGATTTCCGCTGCGGGATACATGTTGTAGCGCGGCACGCGATACGGCTGGGTCGTGTTCCTGAACGTCGCTACGCTGCTGATCGGCACCATGTCGCCCGCCGGGTTGCGCACCTTGAGCCTTCCGATATCTTCGGGTGTCCGCCGGAATGCTTCATCGCCCTGAACGCGTACCTGATACGTACGGCCCATGAAGTTGAAGTCGTTCACGTACTGCGAGCCAAGGTAAAGATCCATCGTCGAGAACACATCGGTTGGCGTGAGGCCGAGCTTTTCCGCCTTCAGGCGGTCGATGTCCGCATAAACAGATGGCGCGCCCGCGTTGTAAAGCGTGAATACACCACCGAACACCTTGTCCTTGCTGGCTGCCGCCACAAGTGCGCGCGACGCGTCCGCGAGCGCTTGCGGGCCGAGTCCGCCACGGTCTTCCAGCATCAGCTTGAAGCCGCCCGCTGCGCCCAGTCCCTGCACGGGCGGCGGATTGACGACGACGACCACTGCGTCCTTGACACCCGCGACCCGCTTGCGGAGTTCGCCCAGCATCGACGCTGCATTGACGCCGGGAACATGCTTGCCATACAGCGAAGGCAGTCCGTAGAAAAGCGTTCCCACGTTGGGCGCTACAGTGCCCGTCGTAACGTCGAGACCCGACACGGGCGACGTGTGCGTCACGCCTTTGAGTCCCGGCGTATCGAGCACGATGTCGTTGATCTCGCGGATCACCTTGTCGGTGCGCTCGAGACTGGAGCCGGGAGGAAGAAACGCAATCACAGCCTGATAGCCGATGTCCTGTTCCGGAATAAAGCCGGTGGGCATTCTCGACATTTGCAGTGCGGTCGCCCCAATCAGACCTGCGTAGACGATCAGCATCACGGTGGTCGCACGTACGGCGCGGCCTGTCATTTGTCCGTAACGGGACGACAGCCATTCGAACGACGCGTTAAACCGGCCGAAAATCGCGTGATGGAGGCGACCCAGCGCGGTCGAACCGCCACGGGACTTTTCCATCTCGTGTGGCTTGAGAAGCACCGCACACAGAGCCGGGCTCAGCGTAAGCGAGACGAAGCACGAGATGACGGTCGACGCGGCGATCGTAATCGCGAACTGCTTGAAAAACAGACCCGAGATGCCGGACATCAGTGCAGTCGGACCGAACACCGCACACAACGTGAGCGCGATGGCGATAATGGCTGTCGAGACTTCGTTCATCGTTCGATGAGCGGCTTCTTTCGGTGACATGCCGAGCGCCATGTTCCGTTCCACGTTCTCGACCACCACGATGGCATCGTCGACGACAATCCCGACGGCCAGAACCAGTCCGAACAACGATAGGTTATTGATGGACGCGCCGAACAGCGAAAGGATGGCGAACGTGCCGACCAGCGACACCGGAATCGCGACGACCGGAATGATCGTGGCGCGCCAGTTCTGCAGGAACAGATACACCACGCCAACTACCAGCAGAATGGCGATACCGATGGTTTTCGCGACCTCTTCGATCGACTGGGAAACAAACGTGGTCGGGTCGTAGATCTTGATGTAGTCGACGCCGGGCGGGAAGCTCTTCTTGAGTTCGGCCATTTTGGCCCACACGTCATGCTCGACCTGCACGACATTCGCATCGGGCGTGGCGATGACGAACCACGGCGTGGCTGCATATCTGTCAGCGTAAGCCCTGGAGCCATAGTCAACCGAGCCGAGCTCGACACGGCCGATATCGCGAATGCGTGTCACGCGCCCCTGCGTATCGGACTTGACGACGACATCGCCAAACTGTTCGGGCGTCGTCAGGCGGCCAAGCGCGTCGATGTTGATCTGGTAGGCACCCGTACCGTTGTTCGACACAGGCGGCTGATTGAGCACGCCTGCCGACACAGCGGCGTTCTGCGCGCGAAGCGCCGCGAGTATTTCATTGGCGCTGATGTTGTACGAAGCCGCCTTGTCGGGATCGATCCAGATGCGCATCGCGTACTGGCGTTCGCCGAACAGCTGGAAGTCCGACACGCCAGGCAAACGCGCGATCTGATCCCGCACCTTGAGCATGTAGTTCGACAGGTATTCGGGACTGCGGGAGCCGTCGGGCGAATAGACATGCACGCCGAGCAACAGCGCCTGGATAGTCTTTTTCACCTGCACGCCCTGCAACTGCACTTCGGCGGGCAGACGCGACAACGTGTCTTCGACGCGGCTGCGTGTGAGCAGAAGCGCCGTATTCGGGTCCGTTCCGACCTTGAAGATCACGGTAATCGTCAACTGACCGTTGCTAGTCGATTGGCTCGAGATGTAATCCATGTTCTCGACACCATTGACGGACTGCTCGAGCGGCGTTGCGACCGTGCGCGCAATCGTATCGGCCGAAGCACCGGGATACGAGGTCGTGATCTGGATCGTCGTGGGAACGATGTTCGGATATTGAGCGACGGGCAGCTTCACCATGGTTGCCAGGCCAACCAGCACCACAAATATGTTGAGCACCGCCGCAAAGCGCGGGTGCTCGATAAAGAAGTGCGTCAGTTTCATGATCTGGCTCCTTCATCGCCGTGTTCCGCCGAGAACTGGATCGCTCCCGCGTGCGGCGAGATCTTCGAACCGGGGCGCACCGACGCAATGCCGTCGATCACGATCCGGTCGGTCGGTGCAAGTCCTGAACGAATCACGCGCAGGCCGCCCCGAAGATCGCCGATCTCGACCTTTCTGGGCGCGGCCACGTTGTCGGCACCGACGACGTACACCATGTGGTCGGTCTGGTCCTGGAGGACGGCGGCATCGGGAACGAGCAATGCCGGTTGCGGTGCAGTCGTTGCCAGCCGCAGGCGTGCGAAGCCACCCGGCGTCAGCGACAGGTCACTGTTGGGAATCGTTGCGCGCGCATGAATGGTTCCGCTCGAACGGTCGAGCGCGTTGTCGATAAAGTTGAGCGTGCCAGTGCGCGCATAGTCGCCGTCGCCCGTCGGCGAAATGTTCACTGCGTCCGCCAGCGGTCCCTGCCGGTTTTCACGGGCGTGCTGGAAAGCGGCGTAGTCGTTTTCGCTGATGTCGAAATCGAGGTAGATCGGGTCCAGCGAAACGATGGTCGCGAGCAGGGTTGTGGGGCTGCTGCCGGCGCGGCTGCCGGATACCAGATTGCCTGTCGACACGAGATGTGTGCCGATGCGACCGGTAAAAGGTGCCGTGATCTTGCAGCGATCGAGGTCGAACCGGGCGTCGAGAACGAGCGCATTGGCGTTGTCGACCGCCGCTTGAGCGGTGCGTTGTTCAGCGATTTTCTGGTCGACGTTCTCGACCGTTCCTGCCTCCGACCGCTGCAGTTCCTGCGCGCGGGCAAGCTCGCGCGTGGCGAGCGCCAGCCGGGCATTCGCGGACTCGAGTCCGGCCGTCGCCTGGCTTAGCTTGATCTGATACGGTTCAGGATCGATCTCGAACAGCGCGTCGCCTTTGTGCACGATGTCACCATCCTTGAAATTGATCTGCATGAGCGTGCCGCCCACCTGAGCGCGCAATTCGACACGATTCACGGCCGAGAACTGGCCGAGGAACCCTAGCCGGCCCTCGATATCGCGCTGCAACGGCACGCTAATGGCAACCGAGGGGGCGCCGGCGCGGCAACAGGCGCGGCACTCGACCAGTGCAGATGCGCCGCCGTCGCCGCCACGGCGACGATCACTGCGGCTGCGACGCCTTTGCCGACCCATCGAATGGAGCCGGATGTCGCCGGGTTGCCGGGAGTCGTGACTCGCGCCTCGGCCTGATCAACTTCAGTATTCATGGCATTCCTAAATATGGAAACAGGTTGTACGACAGAGGGTTTTGTCCCGGCTCGCCCGTTAGAGATAATCGATCGTTGCTTTCTTGCATGAAGAAAGCGGGATATTTCAGAACCAGGCCGCGTTCCCGGGAGACTTCCCCGTGAACGACTGCCGGCTAAGTTTCGTGACGCAACTATAGGCAACACCGTTGCGTCACACTACTGGCTGAAACCGGGAAGCTGTTCCCCACAATCCGGTTAAGTTGCGTGACGAAACTTGCGCTATGATACGTTCCATCATGTATAGAAAACGCTTCGATGGAATGGACTGTTCGATCGCTCGCGCCCTCGACGAGGTGGGCGAGTGGTGGACGCTTCTGATCGTTCGCGAGTGCACGCAAGGCAGCAGGCGCTTCGACGAATTTCAGAGCGGGCTGGGTATCGCCCGCAATGTCCTCGCGGCGCGGCTGGAACGTTTGATCGAGCTGGATATCATTGAACGCTTCCCCATCGCGGAACGCGCCAACACGTTCGGTTACCGGTTGACCTCGAAAGGGGCGGATTTATACCCGGTGCTGGTCGCGCTGATGCAGTGGGGAGACAAGTGGTTAAGGCCAAACGGAAAACCGACGATCACCCTGGTGGAGCATGCGAGCGGGATGCCCGTAGAGACCGTGGAAATTCGCGCGACGGGCGGGCAGGCACTGACGTACCAGGACGTGCGGTTTGCTGCCGGTCCGGGCGCAACGAAGGCGACGCGGGAGGTCATCGAGAACCGGAATGACCGGGTACTCGGGGACCAGAGCGACGAGTCGTGCGCCTGAAGGAAAGAGAGAATGCGCTAGTGTCGCTTCTGCTTGCCGAATCGCGAGAGCGATTGCCTGAGTTTGGGCGCCGCGAAGTCGATGAAATGCCGCAGTTTGATGGCCATCAGATTTCTGGACACATGAACCAGATGAACGGGCACGGGCTCGATCTCGAACTGTGGCAGGAGTATCTCGAGTTGCCCGTTCCGCAGCGCTTCATCGGCATCGTGCTCGAATACGTAGGTGATGCCTGCGTTGTCCACGGCGGCGCTGACGGCAGCGTCGGGTGTCGTGACCTCGAGACGGGGTTTCACGCCAAGCACGTAGATCTTGCTCGTCGTGGGAAGGCGGAAGCGCCACGGCGACAGATACGGGCTATTGAAGACGACACACGAATATTTCACGAGATCGTCGGGTTCGCGCGGGGGCGTATGGTTGGCAAGGAAGGCCGGACTCGCGCAGACGATCGGGCGCAATGAGCCGATGCGCGTGGCAATCATGCTGCTATCCGCGAGTTCTCCGATGCGCAAGGCGAGGTCGGCGTGCGAATCGATGAGGTCGATGTTTCGGTCGGAGAGAAGGAGTCGAACGGTGATGTCCGGATACTGCGCGAGGAACTGATTGATGACAGGCAAAACATGCAGGCGACCAAGCTGCACTGGTGCAGTCACGACCAGTTCGCCTTTCGCGGTCGCGAATTCGCCGGTGGCCTCGTGCTCCTGTTCACGCACGAGGTCGAGAATGCGGCGGGCCGCCGCGACGTATGACATCCCTGCGTCCGTCAATGTCAGTTTGCGGGTGGTTCGTATCAGCAACCGGGTTCCAAGCAACTCTTCGAGATCGGCTACCTTGCGGGTGAGCGTGCTCACAGGGATCTTCAGTTCGCGCGCTGCCGCCGACAGGCTTCCCCTGTCCACGGCGGTCAGCAGCATTTCCATGGCTTCTAGTCGGTCCAACGCGTTCGCTCACGTGGTATCAGGTCGTCGTATTGTATGAGAAGTTCTTCGCGATGTCGTATCAAGGCATGACGTGACGAAAACACATGTTGCTGGAGATTCCGATGTATGCACAGGCTATCGCGCAATGCGTGCAAGCAGTAAAAAGTATGGAGACTTATCTCGACAAGGCAGAGCGCCTTGCAGATGCGAAGAAATTCGATGTTGGTATTCTTTTGTCGACCCGTCTCGCTCCCGACATGGGCGGATTGCTGTATCAGATACAAAGCGCCTGCGACTATCTGAAGGGCGGAGCCGCCTGGCTTTCAGGGCAGCAGCCACCGCAGCATGAAGACAATGAGCAGACGCTTGACGAAGCGCGTGCGCGCATCCGCAAGACGATCGACTTTGTTGAAAGCGTGGCGGCAGACCGGTACGCTGACGCCGCCGGTCAAATCGTAAAAGTAACCTGGGTGCCGGGTAAGCTGACTGGCGAAAACTATCTGTTGCAGATCGTGATTCCGAACATCTACTTCCATGTAGCCATGGCTTATGCGATTTTGCGCACGAATGGCGTAGACCTCAAGAAGCTGGATTTCATTGGCCCAGTCAATGCCTTCGATGCCTGATTCGTGGGCGCTTCATTGCTAAAGGGCGAACCCGAGAAAGCTGACGTTTTCGTCGAACTATTGCATCCACCGGTTGAATCCGCATGCACAAGCGGTCGTTGCCGCAAAGAAACGCGCGAAGGCTGGCAACTACGTGATGGGCCCCCAGACGCCGAAATACCGTGACCCAAAGAGTGGGGCGACATGGAGTGGCCGCGGTCGGGCGCCGGCATGGTTGTCTGGTGCCAAAGACCGTTCGAAGTTTCTGATTGTCGATGCGGACGCGAGCGGTTCAGGCTCGAAGGCCGTTTCGTCCACGAAAGCAACCGTGAAGCAAGCGGCGACCAAAAAGGTAAAGGAAAAAGCGCTTGCCGCGAAGAATGCCAAGGCACTGCCAAAACCAGCACCGGCGAAGAAGGCCGTAACCAGGAAAACTGTGGCGAGGAAGACACCTGCGAAGCGCGCGCCGAACAATCCGGTAGCAGTTGCACCAGCCAGCGAAAGCGCCCCGGTGCCCGTCGCGGGCTGATGGTCAGTGGGATGACGGGTTATGAGCAGGGCCTGTCGGTCCTGCCCGAATCGGTGCACCGGAATGCCACGCCGTGCACGGACTCCCGACACGCTGAACCTAAAAACTTGACCCGCACAGGGCGGGTCACTTGTCAGGATAGCGCGCGCCGCTTAGATAGGCTTGATATTGGCGGCCTGCTTGCCCTTCGGCCCCATCTTCACTTCGAAGCTTACTTTCTGGTTTTCCTGTAATGACTTGAAGCCTTCCGTCTTGATTTCGGAGAAGTGGGCGAACAGGTCTTCACCGCCTTCGTCCGGCGTGATGAATCCAAAGCCCTTTGCATCGTTAAACCATTTCACTGTACCAGTTGCCATTTTTGAACCTTTAGACGTTTGAAATCCGCGTACGCGACCGCCGTACCACACAAAACGGCCGCCCGCGACAGAAGAATTTGTACCACGCCGGAATGATACCTGCCAGTCAGCGCATTGGCCAACAGCACCTGGTCTGCTTTTCCCTGGCCTCAGTCGGTCTGCCGACGACGTCACTCCCGGCCTCATCTCGACGGCATCCGCCGCGCGATAGCCTCTCCTCGCGTTCGCCTTCTCCCTTCCTTGACAGGTGCGGCCGGTAGCATGGAATGGTCAGACGCACCCGAAACGTCGAAGAGCTCTTTTTTTTGATCGCGTTTCGTGGCCAATGAGCCGGACGAAACCGGCCGATAATCCATTGGTTAACTATAGGCAGACTATGAGCAAGGAAACCGCGATAAACGGCCCGCTCCAATTGGCCACCATCTATCGCGCCGGTTTGGGTGCGCAATGGAATTCATATCGGGACGCGGCGGAGCGGTTTTCGGCCATTTACGAGCGGCCTGTCGGCTTCGCACGTATCCGGGAAGCCGTAGCCGTTTCAGAGCTACCGCCCGAAGTCCTGTCTCTTTTTGTCGACGTAGGTCTCGTCAACGGGACGGCCCGATGTCTGTTGAAGCTGGCTCGCGCGGAAGGAGGCGAAGTTCTTTGCCAACGCGCCGAGGCGATAAGGCGGGAAGGATTGACGGTGCACGGCGCGCCTGGAAATCGCTCCGGGTCCGTTTCCCGGCGCGTGGTATCGTTTCGCTGGCTCGGTGACAATGCCGTGTATGTCGATAGAGGCGGCGAAACTTCGCCCCCGTATCGTCATCTTGCTGACCGGCTGACTCCGGGCGACCCGCTGCCGGAGGAAGAATTTGCGTTCGTAGTCTGATCTTGCTTCGAAGGCCGCCTGCCCACCAGTCGAAACCAGGCGACCGCCCTTCAGGAGCACGCAAATCCTGTGCAGGCAGACGTTCGAGTACGCGTGCAGCGAATCAAATCGCTTTCCCGAACGAGGACACGGACTGCCAGTGATACCTGCCTGCCATCAGATATCCCCGCCTTGACGAGCCCGCTCAACTTGGCGCCGCGCGCGTCATCGAAAGGACGGGCGTATGTTGCATTCAATTCGCGATCGCCAATTTTGGCCGTTCGCGGCATGATCGGCCAGGGGTTCGGATACACGTTTCTGATCGGGCGCCCCGCACGCACCGGCGACCTTTGATGGACCCGAAGTCGTCGCGGTTGAGGGCGCGGAGCCGGTCGTCTGTTCAGCTTTGGTAGCAACTGGTTGAGACGAAATCAATTGACGCTGCCCGCTCGGTTGTTCATGGGAATACGCAAAGACGCAATTCCGATCGATGTCCAACGACTGACCGGGCGAACATGCCCTCGGTTGAATCAGACCATCACTTGACTCGCCGCCGCCGCGCGGCTACGCAGCCAGTTGATACTCGCGAACAGCAGCACGGCGAACACGATCAGCATGGTCGCCACGGCCAGGATCGATGGATCGATGGAATCCCGGATGCCGCTCCACATCTGCCGTGGAACGGTCTTTTGATCCGGGCCGCCAATGAAGAGAATCACGATGACTTCGTCGAAGGAGGTGGCGAAGGCGAAGACGCTTCCAGTCGCGACCGCGGGTTTGATCAATGGAAGCGTCACGCGCCTGAACGCGACCCACGGTTGCGCGCCGAGCCCGGACGCCGCGCGCAGTAGACTCTGATCGAAAGACAATAACGACGCGGTCACCGTGATGACGACGAACGGCGTGCCGAGCGCGGCATGTGCAAGGATGACGCCGGGGTAGGAATTCACGAGCCCGAGTGGCGCGAAGACAAGGTAGAAGCCGGCGGCTACCACGACGATCGGCACAATCATCGGGGATATGATGATCGGCATGACGATCGAGCGCAGCGGAAACTGCGTTCGCGACAGGCCGAGCGCCGCCAGCGTCCCGAGACAGGTCGCTATCAAAGTGGACGCTGCGCCTATGGCGATACTGTTCAGCAGCGCACGTTGCCAGTCCGCACTCGTGAGGGCTTGTTCATACCAGCGCAGCGAGAACCCCTGCAGTGGATATGAGAAATACGAGCCGGAGTTGAACGAAAGCGGAATGATCGCGAGAATCGGCGCCACCAGAAAGAACAGAACGAGCGCGCAGTGCAATCGCACCCATCGGGAAGCGACGCGCTCCGTTAGTACCGTATTGCGTTTGTCTTGCATGATTGCTCCCTTGGGACTTACATGCCTCAACCGAACCGCAAACGGTCGATGCCGACGATGCGATTGAAGATGAAATAGAAGATCGCGGTAAAGATCACGAGATAGGCTGACAGCGCGCCCGCGAGTCCCCAGTTGAGTTGCGTGTTCGTCTGATCCGCGATGAGTTGGCTGATCATCTCGTCGCCGGCGCCGCCGAGCAGGGCTGGCGTGATGTAGTAGCCGAGCGCGAGCACGAACACCAGGAAGCATCCTGCTCCGACCCCCGGCAACGTTTGGGGGATATAGACCCGCACGAACGCGGTGAAGGGATGAGCGCCCAGAGACTTTGCTGCGCGCAGATAAACGGGCGAGACGCTCTTCATCACCGAGTAGATCGCGAGAATCATGTAAGGCAAAAGCACGTGCGTCATGCCGATCAATACACCTGTGCGATTGAAAACGAGCGGCACCGGATGTGTCACGATGCCGAGACTCATCAACAGGCTGTTGACGACGCCACCCGGTTGCAGAAGCACATACCACGCCGTCGTACGCACCAGCAGAGAGGTCCAGAACGGCACGATAACCAACAGCATCAACCGGTTGCTGCTTTTTTCGGGCAGATTCGCGAGCAACCAGGACACTGGATAACCCAACAGCAAGCAGAGCACCGTCACCGTGAAGCTGATTGAGATCGTTCGCACGAACGCTTCGCGATAGACCGCGGTGTTAGCCGGCAGCGAGGCGATCGAACCTTGCGGCGTCACTCTCGCGTCCACGGCATTCAGCAGGTAATCGGGAGTCGGCGACGCGGCGGCGCGCTTCAACAGGCGCCATGTTTCGGGCGAGTTCCAGCGTTCGTCGATCTCGATCAGCGTCGGCTTCCAAGCGGGAGGCGTATCGCTGCGAATGCCGCGCGCTGTCTTCATCAGCAGGCTGCGGAATTCGGGCTGCGCGAAATTCATGCGCTTCGCGACTGTGCCGAGCTGTCCGCTTTGCTGGGCGTCCTTGATTCCGGATGCGAGCAGGGCGAACGTATGCTCATCAGGCACGCCACCGCCGTCCCAAGCATCGAGTGCGCGGGAAAGTGCTGGCAGGCTGTCGGGCACTTCGCGATTCTGTACGCTGCGGGCGAGCAACAGCGCGATCGGCGCAATGAAGGTCGACAGTAGAAACACGATCAGGGGAAGCGCCAGCATCAGCGCTCGAAGCGATGCGCGGCCTTGTGCCTTCTGATAGGACGCGCGGCCGTCGGCGCTCGTCGGAGAGCCCGGGGTGGGAGCATGGGCCGGTACGGGGGTATGGGTAGTCGCGGTCACAGCGGGCTCTCTTTCAATGGAAGTGTTACTGCGTCAACCAAACCTGGAAGCGCTTGTTGATCTCGTCAGCGTTATCCGCCCAGAAGGTCGGATTGATCTGAATCGCACGCTTGAAGTTATCCGGCGCGGTCGGCAGGTCGGCCAGTCGCTGCTTCTCGACGAGCGAGATCGCGTCCTTGCGCGGCGGCGCATAGGCGATGTACTTCGAGAGATCGGCATAAGCCTTCGGCTGCGACGCGGAGACGATGAACTTCGCGGCCGCGTCGGCGTGCTTTGCTCCCTTTGGGATGCCCCACCATTCATAGTCATAGACCTGCCCATCCCAGACGATCCTGAAGGGCTTGTTGTCCTTCTTCGCAGCATCGTCGATTCGGCCGTTGTAGGCCTGCGTCATCACGACGGCGCCATCGGCGAGCAGTTGCGGCGCTTGTGCGCCCGACTCCCACCAGACGATGCTCTTTTTGATCGTGTCGAGCTTCTTGAATGCGCGGTCAACGCCCGCTGGCGTCCCGAGCACCTTGTACACGTCTTTCGGATCGACGCCGTCGGCGATCAGCGCCCATTCCATCGACCCCTTCGGTGACTTGCGCAGCCCGCGCTTGCCAGGGAATTTCTGCAAGTCGAAGAAATCGTTGATAGTGCTCGGCGCTGTCTTGAGCTTGCTCGCGTCATAGGCGTAGACCGTGGACCACACCATGCTTGCGACCGCACAGTCGCTGATAGCCCCGGGAATGAAGTCGCTCGTATTGCCAAGACTCTTCTTGTCGAACTTCTTGAGCAGCCCTTCGTCACATGCCGTGATGGCATCGTTGCTCTCGAGATCCATGAGATCCCATGTTGTGTTCTTCGCCTGCTCCATCGCTGAAAGTTTCGCGAGACCGCCGTCATACGATTCGAGCGAGAAGTTGACGCCGGTCGCCTGCGTGAACGGCTCGAAATAGGCTTTCTTCGCCGCGGCCTCATAGGCGCCGCCAAAGGTGACAACGTTGAGCGTTTCCGCGGCGTGCGCCGTAACAGCAGCGACGGCGACTACGGCAAGTGCGACGCATTGTGCTTTGATGTGAGTGCGCATTTCAGTGGGCTCCTGCGGCTGCGGCCGCGATCATGGAAGGTGAGGACGATGCGGGGGTAGGAACCAGGGTCGCGCTGCGGGGCACGCTCGCAGCGAGAATCTTGCAGTCGTCGTGGCGCCAGGCCACCTCGATGGCGTCGCCAGCCGAAGGCAGGGCGTGGCGTTGGGTGTTGGGTACCTTCGCGACGAGCGAGTCACGCGATCCGAGCGTCAAATGCACGCGGTGATGATCGCCGCAATACACAAGTTCCTGCACCCTGGCGCGCACGACGTTGCTCTGCGCGTCCGCTTGTGTGCCCTCGGTACTACGGATATACGCACGCTCGGGGCGCAACGCGAGCATCGCGTCATCTCCTTCGCCAAGGCCCTGTTCGCATCGGCCGCGAATGATGCTGCCATCGGAAAGCGCCAGCGTCGCCCAGTTGTTCTGTACCGTCACAACGCGTCCCCGCAGGCCGTTGTTCTCGCCCACGAAGTTGGCGACGAAGGCGTTGTGGGCGTTTTCATAGAGCTCGGTGGGCGTCGCGGCCTGCTGAATGCGTCCATCGGAAAAGACTGCAACCCGATCGGACATGGTCAGGGCTTCCGCCTGATCGTGCGTCACGTAGACGATGGTGAGCGACAGATCGCGATGCAGCCGCATGATCTCGTACTGCATCGTTTCGCGCAGACGCTTATCGAGCGCTCCGAGCGGCTCGTCCATGAGAACGACGCTCGGTTCGAACACGAGTGCGCGCGCGAGCGCGACGCGTTGCTGTTGTCCGCCCGAGAGCTGAGCGGGACGCCGGTTCGCCAGATGCGGCAACTCGATCATCTCCAGGGCGCGCTTCACCCGTGCTTTCTGATCCGCGCGGCTCACACGTCGCACGGACAACGGAAATGCGACGTTCTCGGCAATCGTGAGATGCGGGAAGAGCGCGTAGTTCTGAAAGACCATGCCGATGTCGCGCTGGTGCGGCGGCTTGTCGTCGAGGCGCTTGCCGTCGAGACGTATCTCGCCCTGCGTGGGCGACTCGAAGCCGGCGAGCATCATGAGCGTGGTTGTCTTGCCTGAGCCCGACGGGCCAAGCAGCGACAGGAACTCGCCCTTTCGTACGTCAAGGTTCAAATCATCGACGACGTAATTAGCGCCGTCGTACGACTTGCTCACGCCCGAAAACGAAATGAAGGATGGGTTTGACATCGTGATAGCGTCCTGTCGAGAGTGCCTGGATTAAAGCGCAGTAAGCTTCGACGCGAGGTAACGAGCGAAGTCATAGTTCGGGCGTTCGAGGGGGCTCAGATGGCCCGGCTTTGCAAGCGGGGCGTGCACGCCGCGAAACACCGCTTCCACGCCGCGCTTATCTTCCGCATTCACTTCGTCGAGCAATGCCTTGAGCGTGGCCATATGCGCGTTGGCTTCGGGATCAGCGATAAAGTCGGGTGCAAGGCCACCGCCGAAGCGGATATGCACCTTGTCGACGCCGCGCGGCTGCAACACGAGATACCAGAAGTAACCGGGCGTGAGCGTGACGAGATGCGTCGGATAAATCGCGAGCAACGCGGTCGTCTTGCGCCAGTGACCGGTCAAGCGGTCGTTGTCCGGATGGGCATTGCCGATGGGAAGTGACGCTTCCTTCGTGATCCAGTGGTAATTGAATGCGGGAAAACCCGGTGGGCATTCCATCTCTTCGAGTCTGGAATGCGGACCGACCGTTGCGCGGTGCAGCATCGGCAGGTGATAGCTTTCCATGAAGTTCTCGGCGAGGATCTTCCAGTTGGTATCCCAGACGTGTTCTTCGTAAAAGTCTCGACGTAGTCGGCCATGCCGTACGCATCGATCAGCTCGCTCAGTTGCGAGAGTTGCTGGTGAACCGGACGTGCACCCTGATCGAGTGTCACGTAGATCCAGCCTTGCCACTCCTCGCAGCGGATCGTCGGCAGCTTGTAGCTTTCCGTGCAGAAACCTGCCTGCTGATTCATCAGCGGCGCGCCCTTGAGCGCGCCGTCGAGTCCGTAGTTCCAGGCGTGATACGGACAAATGATGCGCCGTATATTCCCTCGACCTTCGAGCAGAACAGACATCCGGTGCAGGCACACATTCGACATTGCGCGGAGCCCCATCCTCTCATCGCGGACGACGACGATCGGTTGCCCCGCGATGCTCGCGGTCAGATAGTCGCCAGGCGCCTTCAGCGCGCCCGCGCGACCTACGCATTGCCATTCTTTCGCAAATATCGCCTGCTCTTCCAGAGACAGGAACTCGGGCGACGTGTACACGCCAGGAGGCATCGAGCGTGCGTCGCTGAATGGTCGTTCGCAGCCTGCCACAAGCTCGTCGACCAAAGCGGGGACCGCCGTTTGCCTGGTGGGGTTTTCCATGAAGACGCTCCTAAAGCCGAGTGCGTTGCGCTACGGGGTCCGCGCTTCGATCGCCTCGAATGGAGGTAAATCTATCAAGCCAAATTACTAGTCAAAATATTGTTTTTGGATGCTAAAAGAAGGATTTAGCTATGCACGGGGCGCGAAGCCCGTCCGCTATGGTTGCCGGTTACGTGTCGAGCCTCAGACGGCGTATATAGCTTTCGCTAAAGGTAGAGAATCGAGACACCAGTTGCCGCGGCTTCATCGTTTTCGATTGGGCGATTCCAAGCGTCGTCGCGTTGACGTTGTCCCTAAACTGCTTGATCACGAACTCGCCGCCGTCGACGGTTTGCGTCGAATTCAGCGGAAAGTTCAGGATGCTGTAGCCAAGCCCGTTCGCGACCATCCCACGTACGACTTCCGGTTGCGAAGATCGAAAAGCGGGAACAGGCCGGGCTCCAACGACATCGAAGAGCGCGGCAAAGTACTCCCGGCTGTGCGGCAGGTCCAGCATCACGTACGGTTCGTCTATCAGATCCTGCAGCGACACCTTTCGCGCGCGCGCCAATCTGTGCGTCGCAGGCAGTATCGCGTACGGCGGCAGGGAAAGTAGCGGCGTAAAGGCAATGTCCTCGGACAGGTCGAGACTGTAGGTGAGCGCGATGTCGAGCGAACCGTCATGCAGGCCGTTCAATAGCTCATCCTGATGCGCCTCGATGGTGCGAAAGCTGATTCCACCGTGCTCGCTCGTAAAACGGCTGATCAATCCTGGCATCAGGGGCGGAGCCAGAGAGACAAGACAGCCAAGCGCGATCGATCCCGTCATGCCGCCATCCATCTCGGTGGCGGTCATCTGGAATTCCTCGGCGATCTTCAGGAGATTGCGCGCCTGTCCGAGCAGATCGCGCCCCGCCTGAGTCAGCGACAGGCCGCTTGCATGATGCCGGATGAACAATTGCACACCGAACGAGATCTCGAGGTCAGCCAGCGCGGTCGAAATGGACGGCTGGGAAATGTGCAGGCGTCTTGCAGCAGCCGTAAAAGACAGCACTTCTGCGGTCACAACAAAGTATCGCAACTGGCGCAGCGAATAACGCAGCGGCTGATTTTCCATGGGTTTCTACTCCCGGTTGACATTGTCGGACGCATCGCACTGTGAAGCGACCAAAGATGACTGCATAGCATAATCCGATGCTTTGCAATTGTTTAATATATTTTTCGGATTCTGAGAGCGGGCGTAGATTGCTATCCGAAAGATCAACACCGTGCCTGAAGGCTACAAGCTGCTGACGGGAACAACCGAACTCCGCTCTTCGAAGGACTCAGCCATGACAGTCGAAATAAAGGCAACTGACACGCTCGTTGTGGGCGCCGGGCAAGCAGGCGTCGCCATGAGCGAACACCTGACCAGGCTCGACATCCCGCATATCGTGCTGGAGCGCGATCGCATCGCCGAGCGCTGGCGCACCGGTCGGTGGGACTCTCTGGTTGCCAACGGACCGGCATGGCACGACCGGTTTCCGAATCTCGAATTCGCCGATGTGAATCCCGATGGCTTTGCGGGTAAGGAGCAGGTCGCCGACTACTTTGTCGCCTATGCAAAAAGTTCGACGCACCGATTCGCACCGGCGTCGAAGTCAAGAGGGTCGTGCGCAATGTCGGACGGCCCGGTTTTACAGTCGATACGTCTGAAGGAACGATCGAAGCGAATCGCGTGGTGGTGGCAACCGGGCCGTTCCAGCGTCCTGTCATTCCACCGATCGCGCCGAAAAGTACGGTGCTCACGCAGGTTCATTCCGCCGACTATCGCAATCCGCAGCAATTGCCCGAAGGCGGCGTGCTGGTGGTTGGTGCGGGATCGTCGGGCGTGCAGATCGCCGATGAATTGCAGCGAGCGGGGCGGCGGGTGTATCTGTCGGTCGGCGCGCACGATCGTCCGCCGCGTGGCTATCGTGGACGCGACTTCTGCTGGTGGCTCGGCGTGCTGGGCGAATGGGACGCAGAAGTGATGAAACCTGGTCGCGAGCACGTGACGATCGCGGTGAGTGGCGCGCGCGGCGGCCATACGATCGACTTCAGGCGTCTGGCGCATCAGGGCATCACGCTCGTCGGTCTGACGAAATCGTTCGACGATACAGTCGTCACGTTCGAGCACGATCTCGCCGATAACGTTCGTCGCGGCGACGAGAACTACCTGTCGCTACTCGACGCAGCTGACGCTTATGTCGAACGCAACGGCCTCGATCTTCCTGAAGAGCCGGAAGCGCGGATCATTCCCGCTGATCCGGAATGCATGAAGCATCCGCTTTATGAGCTCGATCTGGCGAAGGAAGGCGTGACGTCGATCATCTGGGCGACGGGTTATGCCGTCGATTTCACGTGGCTGCAAGTCGATGCTTTCGATGAAAAGGGCAAGCCGAAACATCAGCGTGGTGTCGCGAAGGAACCAGGCATCTACTTCCTCGGCCTGCCGTGGCTCTCGCGCCGCGGCTCCTCGTTCATCTGGGGTGTGTGGCACGACGCGAAGCACATCGCCGATCACATCACCACGCAGCGAAAGTACCACGCTTATTACGACGAGCCGCATCGTCACGTGGACCAGAAGCGCGTGGAAAGCGTCGAGGGCGTAGCCGGCGCATCGCGCATCCACACGGTGAGCGAGATGGGCGTCAACTGATTTTCAACTAATTCAGCATCAAGGTACTTCGATGAGCCAACCCACGCATACCCGTATCCGCATGTTCAACACGAAGGATACGTACCCGAATCAATCGCTCGACAACGATCTCTGCCAGGCTGTGCGAGCAGGCAATACCGTGTATGTGCGCGGTCAAATAGGCACGGACTTCGATGGCAATCTCGTCGGTCTCGGTGATCCGCGCGCGCAGGCAGAGCAGGCAATGAAGAATGTAAAGCAGTTGCTCGAAGAAGCGGGCAGCGATCTCTCGCACATCGTCAAGACGACCACGTATCTCACCGATGTGCGGTTTCGTGAGCCGGTGTACCGAGAAGTCGGCAAGTGGCTGAAGGGCGTGTTTCCGATCTCGACGGGACTCACGGTCGTCGCGCTCGGTCAGCCGGAATGGCTGATGGAGATCGACGTGATCGCCGTCATCCCCGACGGATGGACGCCGCCGAACGAATAACGGAGGTCACATGACATTCTCTATCGTCGGACGTTGCGACAGGACCGGGCAGCTCGGCATCGCGATCAGTTCATCGAGCATCGCGGTGGGCGCGCGCTGTCCATGGGTGCGCGCGGGCGTCGGCGTGGTCGCGACGCAAAACGTTACGCTGCCCGCGCTCGGTCCGCAGATTCTGGATCACATGCAAAGCGCGAAGGCCGATCCCGCCGCCGCCCTCGATCGCGCACTGGCCTTGAACGAATGGAGCGAATACCGGCAGGTGACGGTGGTCGATGCGCAAGGTCGCACTGCGTTTTTCAGCGGCAAACAGGCGCTCGGCACCTATCATGCCGTGGCGGGCGCGCAATGTGTCGCGGCGGGCAACATGCTCGCGGGCATCCACGTGATCGAGGCGATGATCCCGGCGTTCGAGAACGCGCCGGGGCAACTCGCCGATCGTCTGCTCGCGGCAATGCATGCGGCGATCACGGCCGGCGGCGAAGCGGGGCCGGTGCATTCGGCCGCGCTGAAGATCGCGGGCGAGCAGAGCTGGTCGCTCGTCGATCTGCGTGTCGACTGGGCCGACGACGATCCCATCGGCAAGCTCGATGGACTCTGGCGCGCGTACGAGCCGCAGATGCGCGACTACGTCACGCGCGCGCTGAACCCGACGGCTGCGCCGAGTTACGGGGTGCCGGGCGATGAGTGAGCATACGAGCCGCGATCTGCTCAAACGGCTGATCGAATTCGCGACGGTTAGCCGCGATTCGAATCTGACGCTGATCGAGTTCATACGCGATTACCTCGCGAACCTCGACGTCGAGTGTGAGCTGTTCTACAACGCGGAACGCACGAAGGCGAATCTGTTCGCGACCATAGGGCCGCGAGATCGCGGCGGCATCGTGCTGTCGGGCCATACGGATGTCGTGCCCGTCGACGGACAGGCCTGGACCGTCGATCCGTTCACGCTCAGCGAGAAGGAAGGGCGGCTCTACGGACGCGGCACAGCCGACATGAAGGGTTTTCTCGCATCCGTGCTCGCGGCAGTGCCGATGTTCACCGGAAGCTCATTGAAGATGCCGGTGCATCTCGCGTTCTCCTACGACGAAGAAGTCGGATGCCTCGGCGTACGGCCGATGCTCGCGGAACTGGAGAAGCGGACGCACAAACCTCAGTTGTGCCTCATTGGCGAGCCGACCGAATTGAAACCCGTGCTGGGCCATAAGGGCAAACTCGCAATGCGCTGTCAGGTGAAAGGCGCGCCTTGTCACTCAGCATATGCACCGTATGGCGTGAACGCCATTCAGTACGCGGCCCGCCTGATCAATCGTCTGGAAGAAATCGGTGAGCGCCTGGCGCAACCCGAGCATCACGACGAGCGTTTCGACCCGCCATATTCGACCGTGCAAACGGGCGTCATCAAGGGCGGCCGCGCGCTCAACATCGTGCCGGCCGAATGCGAATTCGATTTCGAGGTGCGCGGGCTGCCGGGCTTCGACGCGAACGAGATTGCCGACGATTTGCAAACGTACGCGCGGACCGAATTGCTGCCGAAGATGCGCGCCGTGAAATCTGATGTAGACATCCTTCTTGAACCGCTATCCGCATATCCAGGACTCGCGACCCCGCCCGACAGCGAGGCGGCCCGAATTCTCTCGGTGCTTTGCGGCTCGGAAGCGTTCGGTACGGTCGCGTTCGGAACCGAAGGGGGACTGTTCAATCATGCCGGCATTCCCACCGTCGTTTGTGGCCCGGGCAGCATGGATCAAGGCCACAAACCTGACGAATATTTGACGATCGGGCAACTTCACGGCTGCGATTCGATGATGGAGCGCGTCGCGAGATACGCCGCCAGACCAATGGCGGCAATGGGGTGAGGTCATGACGGTATGCGCTAGTCCGTATCACGCTGAGCGGTACTCCCCTGGCGTCTGCGAGGACGTGGTGTCACCAGGCCGGTCGCGCGCGATCCGTTGGTTTCGGTCGGTTTTTCGCCCAACAGCTCGCACAAAGGAAGAATCGCGCTGCAGCTTCGCTGCATAGCCTAAAACTTGGAGATACATCGCAAAATAATGTCTACGTCAACAAATTAACACGTTAAGTTTTATGTGTTGGCAGCCCCAAGAAGGATGGCTAGTGAGACACATCGCTTTCACGCCCGCTTATTCTTTGTGGATCATGCCCGCGTCCGTTCGTTTGTCCACCATTAGCCCGCTGCAAGGCCAACTAACGCCGAAATGCGACCAGGAGTCTAGTTCATGTCCACGTTCGTCAATGCCACAACGACCAATTCGCAACATGATGACGAGTTACTTCAAACGCTTTCGTCGTTGGTATCGACTCGGGAACGTGCTGTCTTGTCCATGCCGGGCGCGTTCTACACCTCTGAGACCTTTGCCAAGTTGGAGAAGGATCGACTTTTTCGGAGCGGCTGGGCATGCGTGGGACATGTAGGCGAAATCCCCAATAATGGCGATTACTTCACCACGGAAATGATCGGTGAACCGCTTCTCGTGCAGCGTACCTCGCAGGGAGATATTCGCGTTCTTTCGAACGTTTGCAGGCATCGCGGCAATCTTGTCGCGACTGGTCGCGGCAATGCTCGAGCCCACGTCTGCGGCTATCACGCGTGGAGCTATGACCTCGATGGAAAACTCAAGCGCGCACCGCTCATGCAGGAGGTCAAGGCGCTCGATACGGCCAACTGTGCGTTGCCAATTATTGCGACGACCGTCTGGCAAAACTTCATTTTTGTTAAGGAAGGTCTGAACAACCCGTTTTCTGCCTGGGATCTCTAACTGGCACGCGCGGAGTGGAATTCGCGTCCTCATTCACGCTGTGTTGAACCGATGCCGGTCGCATCTTGCGCATGGACGCTGCGCCTTTGGGGGCGTCTTCACCCTTCATTTCGCTTTACCGAGCACCCCGCGAGCCAGCCAGAGATTGATCAGCGCGAACTGCGTTTCGATCTGCGCCGTGTTTTTCGCCAGTCCCCGATACCGCGCCTTCAGATAGCCGAACTGACATTTGAGCACCCGAAACGGGTGCTCAACCTTCGCCCGCACGCCCGCCTTGAGCCGCTCGACTTTCTCGTAGATTCTGTCCAGCCGCTTGCTTTTGTCCAGCTTTCTTCGCTTGCTCGGCCTCATCGCCACGTGCCACTGGACGGCACCCGTTTCGCCTCGCTTCTCGATGCCCACGTAGCCCGCATCGGCAAACGCAACCTGCTCGTCGCCGTGCAACAGTTCATGCGCCACCGTGATGTCGTGAACATTTGCCGGCGTGCACTTGACGGTATGCACGAGCCCCGACTCCACATCGACTCCGATGTGCGCCTTCATACCGAAGTACCAGCTGCCGCCCTTTTGCGTCTGGCTCATCTCGGGGTCTCGCGTGCCAGCCTTCTTCGTCGAACTGGGTGCCGAAATCAGCGTTGCGTCGACCGCCGAGCCCACCTTGAGCATCAGGCCCTTCGCCTGCAGGATCTCGTTGACCGTCGCCAGCATTCTGGCCGACAGCTCATGGGCCTCAAGCAGGTGCCGGAATCGCAGGATCGTGCTCTCGTCAGGCAGCCGCGTCATGCCCGTGCCCAGCAGCGCGAACTCCCGGTACAGCGGGATGTCGTGCAGCGCCTCCTCCATCGCCGGGTCCGAGAGGCTGAACCATTGTTGCATGAAGTGAATGCGAAGCATCGTCTGGATCGGAAAAGGCGGGCGGCCAGTCTTGCCTTTCGGATAGTGCGGTTCGATGAGCGCAATCAGCTTCTGCCACGGCACCACGCGCGTCATCTCATCGAGAAACTCGCGCTTGCGGGTGCGCTTCGTCGACAGATCCAGACCAAGACCAAGTTGTGTCATCACGCCACTCCATGAAGTCTCCTGATCCCAGGATAGTCCAAGCTCACGTCAATGCCAGGACTTTTGCAGAGATTCCTTAACTTGGATGGTGCCGCTGCGCCGCTCAAGCAATCCCTTGAACCGCTTGAACCGCTCATTCGCAATTACCATCACGAAGAACAGGAACTCTATTACACACGCGAAGAAGTGTGGCAAACCAACTGGAAATGCCTTGCTGAGAATTTCATGGAAGGCTATCACCTGAACGCAACGCATCCAACCACACTCCGTCCGCGCTCGCCGAGCGAGCTTAGCGAGCACGTGACTGGCAACGGTTATTTCTCAGCGTATAGATCTCACTACACGCCTGATTCACCTCAGCGCGAACCGTTTCACCCCGATCTAACTGAAACAGAGCGCCGACATAGCCTTATTTTCAGTGTCTTTCCGAATCTGGTTGTCACGTATATGCCTCATCAGACCATCTACCTACTCCTCCGGCCGGCGTCGACAGGCAGCGTGGCAATCCGCTGGGGTATCGCCGGTTACGAGAAGTCGCCGAGCGAGGAAGACCTGAAAGAATATGTCGCGTTCGCTGATGCGTTCAATGCCGAAGACAAGGTGAAGCTGGAGAGACTGCAGATAGGTCTCGGCTCTAGCTTTTACACACCAGGGCCCCTAGCACCGGAAGATCTTGAGGGCACCTTGCGCGATTTTTATAGCTACGTCGCACGTCGTATCTGCGTCTGAAAGTGAAAATATGCATCCCGCCACCCTTCATGTCGTAGTCGACAAGCTGACGCTCGAAGCAAGTGACACGCTGAGCATTGAACTGCGTCCCGCTGATTCCGATAGCCTGCCAGCGTTCGATGCTGGTGCGCACATCTGCCTGGATCTGCCTAACGGAATCGTGCGCAGTTACTCGCTTGTGAACTCATCGGATAACATCCGGCGCTATGTGCTCGGCGTGCTACGCGCGCGCGAAAGCCGGGGTGGCTCTGCATTCATTCACGAGCAGTTGCGTGTCGGAGACCATTTGACCATTACGCCTCCACGCAACAACTTTCCGCTCGACGAGACCGGGGATGAGTTCGTCCTCATTGCAGGCGGTATTGGTATCACGGCGATCTACAGCATGGTGCAGCGACTCGTGTTCCTCGGCAAGCACGTCGAGATGCTTTACTGCTGCCGTTCACGGGAACATGCCGCGTGGCTTCGCCCGATTCAGGCACTTGGCATTCCGCTCACACTGCATTTCGATGTCGAGAAGAGCGGCCCGCCAGATCTGGATGCATTCATTGCTGGACGCGGAGTCGACACGCGCTACTACTGTTGCGGCCCATCACCGATGTTGAGCGCATTTGAGCAGACGTGCAATAAACATGGCTATCGTCACGCCCATATTGAACGATTTTCCGCCGCTCCCGTTGGCCCTGAAGCCGAGACCGTGCCGGGTTATGACGTACAGCTTGCGCGAAGTGGGAAAACCATCCATGTTGAGCCTGGCACGCGCCTACTTGATGCACTCGTTGCAGCCGGTATCGATGCTCCTTTCAACTGCCAACAGGGATTTTGCGGCACTTGCGAGATGACCGTCCTTGAAGGCGAAATCGATCATCGGGACAGTGTGCTGAGCGAGGCCGAACGAAAGAGTGGCAGCTCGATGATGGTATGTGTATCCGGTTGCAAACGGGGTCGTCTGGTACTCGATTGCTGAGTCTTCGGGCTCTGATCTGAGACCGTTTGTCCCGTAACACGGATTCCGATGGACCTCACGTCGTCATGTGGATCGACGCACGTTGCGTCACGACGACGCGTTGCACGATCACACGCAGTGAACGGAAGTCACCGGATGGGGGCGAAACTAGCACCTCCGTCCGGACGGAGGTGAACTTGCGAAGCGCTCATGGCGAGCCTCCATGCGCATTATTTGCACAGTAATAGCACACTTCCAAGCGGTACACGCGGGTGTTGCGCATCAAGGGTCCTCTTGATTCCCGCGCAAATTTCCGGGTTGAACGCTCCAGGCTGCATGCGGCTTTGCGGGCTGTCCCCGATAAATATCAATGTGAAATCCAGGACCTGCTGTCTGGACCCGAAGCCTTGGTTTTCGGCCCCCGAGAGGCGACAAGCGGCCAACTGCTGCCACTCGACAGCGCGTTCGCATCGTCATTCAGGCGACCGCTCCCGTCAAACAACGGACCTTCATGGTCCAGTTGGGTCGATCAGCGACGCCGTTGACGGCTCACGTTCTTGCGCGGCGCGTCACCTTTGATTTTTCACCAGCTGAGCTAGCAGCGTTTCACCGGCGCGACGCGGTGCGGCTTGCATGTTCTGTGGCATCCGACAACACGGCCATTTTCGGCTTACCATGGTCAGCATAGGAACGGTAGGCTGCGCTGCGCGCACTGGGCCGAACCGATATCCAGCCATGCGGCCGCCGTTGCGGCTACAGATGCCGGCGCGAGGAACGCAAGGATTATTCAGATGCGGACACGAAATATGAGCCAGGGTCGGCGCGATTTTCTTCGCAAGTCTGCCGCAGTGCCGTCCACGTTGCTGCTATTGGCCCACGTAGGTGCGTATGGGCAGCCTGGCGCACTTTCAGCTACGCCCGCTTGCACCGACGAGCATGAACCGACACGGCAGCAGACGCCAGGTCCGTTTTTCCTGCCGCACTCGCCGCAACGTGTATCGCTGCTCGAACCCGGCATCAATGGAACGAAGATGGTCCTGACTGGACGAGTGTCTTCGACACAATGCAGCGCGGTTTCGGGGGCTTTGCTGGATTTCTGGCACGCCGATGACGGCGGCGAGTACGACGTCGACGGGTTCCGGCTACGCGGCCATCAATTCGCCGACAGTGAGGGACGCTACCGCCTTGAGACCATCGTGCCGGGGCTTTATCCGGGACGCACAAGACACATCCACGTGACGGTGCAGCCGCCCAACGGGCCGATCCTCATCACCCAACTGTACTTTCCTGCCGAGCAGCGCAACGCTCGCGATCCTCTGTTCGATCGCCGGCTATTGATGACGATTGACAACGGCGGCAAGCGAAAGGCGGCCTGGTTCGATTTCGTCCTTGCGCTAACGTAGCGCGAGCGGTTGTGAAGCCGGCGCGTATCGAGCGTTAAGCTCCATCCAGCATGAACATCGCCTCGTATCCCGCAACGGTCAGGGATGCAGTAATAGCTTCAGCACCGGCAAGGTAATCATCAGCGGCAAGAAGCGGGCGGCCTTGCGGCCCGCTGGCCGGCAACCTGCGCGATGTCCATCGCCCGGTCTGACGAGAATCTGCCATACGGGGAAATGGGATATTGTTCAGATTGGTTATTGGCGTACGGCTGCCCGCCGGTCCAGCGCGGTCAACGAGCTTTCGCACATGAGCACCCCTCATATCTGGAGAGACGCATGAGCCTGGCCGACTTCATTGAAGGTGATTTGCCCGGTCTGATCGACGACTGGACCGACTATGCGCTTACGCTCAGCCAGCCCGACAGCCAACTCTCGGAAATCCAGTTGCGCAACTCGGCGGCCGACATCCTGACGGCAATCGCGGCCGACATGCGCGAGGTACAGAGTACGGCGCAGCAGCAGATCAAGTCGCGGGGCGACAAGCAGGATCCGGGTTCCAGCTTCAACCACGTTGCGCATCGGCACGCGGAGGATCGTTTGTCCCATGGATTCGGGATCAACGATGTGATCGCGGAGTTTCGCGCGCTGCGCGCGACGGTGCTGCGTCGCTGGCAGAAAACGGCACCCGTGGGCGACGCTGCTTTTATCGAAATGATCCGGTTCAACGAGGCGATTGACCAGGTGCTCGCCGAATCGGTACGGCACTACGCGTATCGCACCGAACGCATCCGGGACCTCTTTGCGGGCGTATTGGCGCATGACTTGCGCTCGCCGCTCAGCGCGATACTGAACTCCGGGGAAGTGCTGTTAAACGACGACAACCTGTCGCCCGCCAGCGTGAGAGCCGCCGCTTTCGTCCAGCGTGGCGCGACGCGCATGAGACAGATGATCGACGACCTGCTCACATTTACGCGCACCCGTCTGGGAGATACGCTGCCGGTTAATCTTACGTCGCAGGATATCGGGCGGATCTGCCGCGACGCGGCCGATGAAGTGCGCGCGTCTTATCCTCACGCGCGTATCGAGTTGCGCCTTACGAGTGACCTGCGCGGCCGGTGGGACGGCAGCCGGCTCGGACAGCTGGTGGTCAATCTGCTGACGAACGCGGTCCGATATGGTTCGGGCAAGGTCGTCATTGAAGCCGGAAGTCACGATGGACAGATCGCCCTTGTCGTGTCCAATGAAGGAAATCCGATTCCGGAGCACGCGCTGCCAACGCTGTTCGACCCGCTAACGAGGGCCAGTCTACCCAACCGCACCGGCATCGCTGCGGGCATCGGCCTGGGTCTTTACATCTGCCGTTGCATTGCCATCGCGCATCAGGGCACGATCAGAGTTGAGTCGACCCAACGTGCGACCTGCTTCACCGTACGCCTGCCGCGTTCGCCAGCTCAGGAACAAGGCTCCGGGCAAGATGGAGCGGGGCGTTAAACACCACGTTTGCCAGGAGCTCCGGCGACGCGTACAGTCGGGTAACGAGTCCAGCTGAGAATGAAATGAGCCGCATCGAAACGGAGCGGCAAACGCTTGCCCTCACAGATCATCACATTGCACAAGCAAGGCAACTGATCCAGGCGCAGGAGGCCAGCATCATGAAGATGCAGGAAATCGCCATCGATACGTGCCAGGCAGAGGAACTGCTTTCACTCATGCAAGCCGTGCTTTTCAGCTTCGAGCAGCACCGCGCGCTGATCGAAGCATCGATTTCGAGGCTGCAAAAGCACGAAGCGTAGGAAGCCAGGGGCGAACCGAGCACTGTCCGTGAATGCAGCCTGTGAGACTTGAATGCTCATCCACCGGGGCGAGAGAATGTCGCCCGCGATCAGTGCGGCGATCGCGCCCCGGTACTCCCAATGCCCCTGATCTTCCATGGCATTGCCGATGTAAATCGCGCAAAAGTCACTGCACCTCTGCATCATGATGACGCTGCCGCTAGTGTCGAGCGAAAGATCAAGATACCGGGCTAGCGTCGAGAGCGGCTGGGAAGTCATCACAGGCATCCCGATCGACATTCGACGCCATGCGTGTCATTGACGGTGATCGCCGGGTAGCCGCTGACGCGAGCCGCAGTGAGTCTTGAGCCATTCCGTTGCCCAGTTGGCGGCATACCGGACGGCATCTTCGCGTGCATCGAAGCCGCCCAGGTCACCACTCAGATGGACATCGTATTCGCGCCCATCGGTGCTACTGCAACTGATTCTCGCGTGGGCAATATATTCGCCGTCGGCCCGACGCGGGGTAGGGTCGACATGGAAATCTTCAGAACAATCGTACATGTGTTTCCCCTTCCGATACGTCATGGAGATGCCCGCGCGCCCTGGACAGCGGGTACGCGGCCCGAGTCGACCTGCGCCCGATGCGTTCACCATCCGCCCGGTAGCGTATCGGGCGATCGCCAGACCCAATCGTTCGCGTTTGATCTTCCACTGAGTCAGTTGCGCTTCCAAAAATGTGAGCGTGTCGAGACGCGGGATTGCCGACGTACCCGCCGCAGTCTGCTCATCGATCGAAAGTCGGCAAGTGTTCAGTTCCAGTTCGCGGAGTGCGATTTCTGTCTCCACACTGTGATGCTGCATTATCAGATCGGCGAGTCGAGACATAACACCTCATAAGATAAGTAGTTCGAATTGTTTGAATTTATGACCCACGAAACAGGTGCATTGCAGAGGAAGATGTTGTGCATTCGACCTGACGCGCGCCGGGAAGCGTCGTCAAACACCATTTCACGCTTTTTCGGATCAGGGGGGGTAACGCGGACAGTAGTCGGCCGCTAAAGGACGCGCTTTGCTAATCGCCGTCCCAGATGGCGCTACCTTGAGTGCTTCGGTCGATTAATAGCTTTCCGTAAGCGGTTGAGGCGCGCCTTGCGTCACCGGCACTTGAAAAGGGGGTATCGACGTGGAGCCGAAAAACGCGGCTTCTCGCCTCGAGGCCATCCTCACCGGGCTCCCTGATCCGCACGGCCGCATCGAAGCCCCCGTCGTAGTCGTGCGCAAAGCCTGGCCGCGTGGGAACATGCGGATAAACAAGTGGACAAACTTCCAGCCCTTGTACACGTAAATACCATCTGCCATGGATACCTCTGCTTCACCGCGCAAACGCGGCAGGATTTCAGGGAGGCTAATGGCAACCGGCCGCTGTCCCGGACCAATGGAGCGCAGACCTGGAGCCGCTTCGGGAAGGCATCTGTGCCGGCAGTACCCAGCATTCCCAGGCGAGGCGAAGATCGGCCAACGAACTCATACTACGCGCAATGCAGATCCGCGTCGCGAGATATTCTGATCTAAGGGGAACCTCCGCGTCGGTTGAGTAACTCTTGCTGACAAAATCGGGCGCCGGGCGGTTTGACCGCAACAGCATTGATGGAGAAAGCCCAAGCACGCTCTCGACGATGTCGATCGATGCCCGCCCTTTCACAAGCAAAGCGATTTATCGATGGTTGCATTAACGAAGGCAACGCAGAGGGGCCGGGAACGGAATCTGCACGGGCGTAATCTGGAAGGTCGACTGCGTTGCGGAGGAGGCGACGTGCGCCTTGTCGATAAACTTGCGGATGGGCCATCGTGGCGCGCATCGTCCCTAACGAACGCGAACGCTTGCTTTCACGTACAGGTGAAAAAAGCGCAGCTGCTTGCGCATGACCTGTCAGGAAACGTTGCGTTCGGGTTTTGTACATTTCGACGCTCCCTGACGCTCCCTTTCGGGCTCAGACGGAAATCGGGGGCACGCCTCCAATGGTCACGCCAGGCAGATCGGTTGCTGGGGACGGGGCTAAGACTCGCACGCGAGGACGGCGCGCGAAAGCACTCGCCAGCTATGCGAGCAGGCCCGTTGCGTTGCTGTTCCGGTATGTCGGCCAACACCCTGCAGGTCATGCGCTGGTTCTGCTCGGCGGCGTCGCGGCCGTCGGTTGTTCGCTGGGGTCGCAGTTCGCGATCAAAACGCTGATTGATGCGCTCCCGGGCGGGCGAGCGCATCCCGCGGCGGTCGTAGACGCGTTTCTCATCATTGTCGCGCTACTGTTTGCCGACAATCTGTTCTGGCGGCTCGCTGGCTGGGCAAGCGTGCATACGTTCGTCTCGGTGACGGGGACGTGCGTCGCGAACTGTTCGGCTACCTGACCGGCCACTCAGCCGGGTACTTTTTAAATGTACAGCCGGGCGCACTGTCAAGCCGCATTTCGGCGACCGCAGATGCCATTTTCACGATAGCGCCTGTGCGACGTGAGCCGGAAGAGCCTGAATGACGCGATCGCTGATGTGCCCCAGGACATCTCGCTTTTCAACCGTTCACTGCTGGACAATTTGCGTTACGGGCGCCCCAAGGCGACGGAAGATGAAGTGCTGCGGGCCTGCAAGCATGCGAGTTGCCTCGATCTGATCCGTTCGTTGCCCGATGGCCTGCGTACGATGGTGGAGGAGCGTGGGACATGGCTCTCAGGCGGACAGCGACAGCGTATCGCCATTGCGCGTGCGTTCCTGAAAGACGCACCAGTCCTGCTGCTTGACGAGGCGCCCATCGGCTATCGACGTTGCAAAACTTTGATCGCATTGTCGTGATCCAGCACGGACGGCTCGTCGACGATGGCTCGCCGCAGGAATTCGCACGCAGGCCGGGGATTTACCGCGACGTGCTGCAGCGCCAGGAGCGCCGCCTGGCGGCTGCGCATGACTGATGGCGCCGGGACTGGCAATCAAGCGAAATTCCGCGCCGTCCACATCGCATTTCTTTGCGAGTCCAACGAAGGATAGCCCGGGAAACAGCTTTGCTTTCCTGGCGGTTTTTCCACGGTACCGTGCTGCCCACGCGGTTCTGCGCACTGCCCACTGCCTCTACAAACGCGTCCAACGCGATTTCGTTCGGATGTCGCCAGTTAAGCGGCGACTTGCAGTGTCCGCCAGTGCGAAACTGGCCTGCAATCGCCACGCTCCGAATGCCGGATATTCGTAGGGCGCTTCAATCGCGATCGCGTGCTGCTCGTCGGTCGTCGTTCCGTGAGCCATGAATACCGAAGCGTCGCGTTTCGCAGCGCGATGACAAGGAGCCGGTCTATCTGTCCGGTGTCATGTCCGATAAGCCTGGGCGCTCGCTGGATCATGTTTTGCGGATTCGCAGCGTAATTCCTGCCGAAGAGACACAGGGGCTATCTTGGTGTGAAAACAATTGCGCCCCGGTCTTCGAAGTGCGTGAGACTTCGTACGAACCTGTACACCTGCCCGCCGATTTCAACCCGGTTGATCCCGGAACGGGTCCCCTTCAGAATGTCTTCGGCAACGAGCGACCCGATTGCACCGTAATACGTCCAGCGATCCTGAGGCTTGGTTGAGTCGCCAACGTACACCGCGCAAGCTTCGCCGCAGCTTTGCATCACGATGACGCTGCCGCCACTGTCAAGACACAGTTCGAGATATTCAGCCAGCGTCGGCAGCGCGTCAGTGGTCGCCATGGCAACTTCCGTAAAAAATTGTCTCGTCAATTTGCGGTGATGGAAGTCGCCGCTGAACTGACCGCTCCGTCATCGTCGCCTCGCGGTTACAGGTTACCTTAGGCTGCCACCTCATTGCTGGATTCAACAGCGCGGCAGATGATATGGCGCCGACGCTCAATCACGTTGGGTGTTTATTGCCGGCTCTCGTGGCTCGACAGTCCGACGAAAGTTCGATTTACTTCGCCGGTGCAGTCATCTTTCTGGCAACATGCAAACACACCCGATCTACGCGAACGGACTCGCACAGATTCGCCGCCGGTGCCTCATCGGGCACCGCACGGACCACATGCTTTCCTTTGCCGGAGAAATTGTCATGTCGACGCGCCAGCCTGGCATCTACAAGGGGTTTGAGCTTCATCCTTTGGTCTTCTCCCGAGTCTTCACACATGACGACGCGCATTCCCGTTATGCCGAAGGTTACGATGTTGCGGTACGGATCTGCCGTCCAGGAGCTGAAATCGGCGAACACGGGAGCCGCGTCTTCCGGCTCCTGCTGGAGAACACATTCTCCGATTTTGGTGTGGCCAGAACCGCTGCCTGTCAGCGGGGCAAGGACATCATCGACGGGAAGGTGGACGGTGAGTCCGTCAATGACATGTGAGCTGATCCAAACGTAAGCAACGACGGCACCTGCCCGCGGAAGTAGGTTGTCTCGCTCGACACACTGCTCTGGCTTCGGTGGCAGCCGGAAGCGTGGTGAGGCCGTTGCCGATGAATGCCGGACATGGGAGGGCGGTCGATGAAAAAAGATAGGAACTCGGTGCCTCATTACCTGATTATCCGTACGGGATACGCACCCTACGTCCTGAATTCTGATCGGGTTCTGCTTCGTCGCGAAGCCAGTCGCCATCTGTGTGCCTTTGCCAAGGCGCATGGTAAGCCAACGGCCATTGACGATATGCTCTGGAACGCCTTCGCCGAGACCGAAGGTTTTTCGACCGAAGAGCGCTTGCGCCCGTGCTTCTATGCTCTCGTTCAGGGAAATGAGACCGAGCATCAACTGCGCCTGCTGGGTACCCTTTGATCGCGCGACCGCCGTCCAGGGCACGAGAACGCAGCGCTTAATCATGCAGGACGGGCCCTGGTGAAACAGTTACAGGATAAATGTTGACGCTGTTCCATCCGGCAGGTAGTGTTCGCTCCGAAGTTCAAGAAGTTCGATTGCTGTTCATCAATTGCTCGCTCCTCCGCGGTATTCGTTGTCCTCTCCCTCCTTGAAGCTTCACGCGCTCTTGATACGGCAAATTTTCGCAGTTTTCTCAAGGATTTTTCATGGATACCGGCACCGTTAAGTGGTTCAACGACAGCAAAGGCTTTGGCTTCATCACCCCGGACAAGGGCGGTGACGACCTGTTCGCCCACTTCTCCGAAATCAGGAGCGAAGGCTTCAAGACGCTGACTGAAAATCAGAAGGTGAGCTTCGAAACGAAGCAAGGTCCGAAGGGACTGCAGGCGGCTAACATCAAGCCGCTGTAAAGTTGTAGAGCCCGGCCTCCTGCGACGGATGCCGGGTTGCAGCGGTACCCTCGCGGAGCTTCGTCTCCCTCAGTTGGCGCGACCACTACTGATTGGCACCTGTTCATTTGGCAGCTTGCCGAGCGCCATGCACCTGGTTGGGCCAGGTTTCTTCCTTCAGGCTTCAACGCCACTATTGGCTTTTCGACTGCTTCAGAATTCGGCTCGAATGGCTTTGAATCGGCGCACATATGCGCTTTTCGTGCGGCACGTGCGCACTCAAATATTATTAAAATTAAAATGCAAAACAAACAAATCCAACTATACAACGGCTATGCCGTCCAATCTTCGGCGCATCGTTTGCCCGACGGGAGCTTTTCATCCAACCTGCTGCTCGAACGAATCGATAGCGCGCGAGCCGAAGACCGCTACTGGTTCTATTCGCTCGATTATTTCAAGAGTGAAGAGCAGGCGCTGCAGCACTCGACGCAGTGGGCACGCGGATGGGTCGACACGCGCGGTTAATGACGGCGCCGCAGTTCGAAACACCCGGCGCATCTGAGGCGCCAGGGTGGGTGCAACAAAACGCGCCCAACATCACACGGGATCCCGAACTGCGCATCGTCGGCACGCATGGCTGCCGACCCCGCTTCCTTGTCGCTCCCCCGATAGTGGCGAGGCCGGCAGCCAGCCTGCGGTTACAATGCAGTATCGCTTGGCTTCGCACAGCGCCGAAACGACACACTTTGGATAGTCGCGAATCACCTTGCGGGCGATCGGGTAGCGCTGGAACGCTCCGTGTACGGCCTGGCGAAAGGAGAATCAACTTTCGGCATCAGGATGAACGGAGCGGCGGCGCAACGCAACGCGCCGCATTTCGAAGTCGTTGAGGGCGCAATACCGAAGGTCGGTTGTGTCCCTTCTTTACCTGTGCCACCACGCTGCGTGCACATCCGCATTACCATTCGCCATTACGGCGGATCTCAACCAAGGAAAAAATTGACTACCGTAATTCTGAAACCCGACGAGCCCGTGGATGTTGCATTACGCCGTTTTCGTCGCGCAATCGAGCGCACTGGTTTGATTCCGGAGCTTCGTTCCCGGACGGCCTATGAAAAACCTACCACAGAACGCAAGCGCAAAAAGGCAGCTGCAGTGGCACGCCTGCGCAAGCAGATCAAACGGTCGTTGCCACCGAAAAAGCGGTACTGACCGGGCAATGCGGGACAGCCTGCTGAAGCGCCGTATCGTGCCCAGCCAGGTGTCCCGCGTAACCTGCGCATTGGGGAACCGGTTCGGATCTGAGCTGCGTGGCCGGTTGGTTCACATGCCGGTCGCTCAATTTCGGCGATCGATAGACCGCTTCGAGTCGCGGCGAGCGATCAAGCCGGTCGTTGGTTCGACGGCAGGGCTGATTTAGTCCGATTCAGAAAGGCCGGTCCGTTGGTCAGATTGTTTGTCGGATCCTGGACAGGGCAGGCGACCGCGTGGGACGATGCGAGGGTACGGAGGTTTCCATGGCTGACCACGACACGTTGCATCCACTGCGCCCGCTCCTGAAGAACTGGGTTTGGGAGCATGGACGAATCGGTACTCGCTATCTCGACTGCATCGATGGCGAAATCAGGTTCGATGAAGGTAAGAAATCGCGCTTTGCGGCCGAAAAATACGTCTATGTGCCGCTCGATAAGGACGCTGACGTGGATGCGCCTGCCGCTGGCCCTGTGATCCAGGAGGCGGGACTAGCCCGGTTCTTGCGGGCAGCGCAGTTGGGCAAACCAGAAGAGGCCGGCTCTGTGGCGGAGGTCCAGCGTGCAGTTCAGGACTGCGTGGAGC